>NZ_JBFUJG010000143.1:0-11686 GCF_056401495.1 Mucilaginibacter sp. P4_E8 | reverse complement strand
GCTATAATTAATAAATTTTACCGAAATTCGAAGTTTTTAACGGACTATTGATCCGTTTTATTTAGAGTATAAGAGTATTACATGAGAAAGTTAGGGATAGTTATTTTAAGTTTTATTTTAATCATATCAGTTGCCAGGGCACAAACCAAGCCCGATTCAACTGCAAAAACACTTGCCAAGCCCGATTCAACTACAAAAACGCTTGCCAAGGCCGATTCAACTGTTGCAAGTGGCCCGCGCCGTACGCTTGATAAAATTGCTGCCATTGTTGGTAACAGCCCCATATTACAATCAGATATCGAATTATCATACGCTCAATATCTGGTTCAGGGTAACCAACCCAATCCGGATGTTAAATGCAAGATACTGCAATCATTATTAACCCAAAAACTACTGGCGCAACAGGCTGCTATTGATAGTATTGAGGTAAAAGATGATGAAGTTGATAATAATGTGGACCGCAGGATGCGCGAAATGACCCAAAGGGCTGGCGGGCAGGAAAAGCTGGAAGCATTTTTAGGCCGCTCAGTTATTCAGTATAAAGATGAGATTCGCCCGGATTTGAAAGAGCAATTGGTTGCCCAGAAAATGCAGCAGCACATTACTGAAAAATTAAATGTAACCCCACAGGATGTTAAAGACTATTTTGAAAAAATTCCAAAGGATAGCTTACCATCATTTAATAAAGAGGTAGAAGTAGGTCAAATAGCGTTTCAGCCACAACTGAACAAGGAGGAGAAGGAAATGTATAAGCAAAAGGCCGAGGAACTGCGTGCAAGGGTTAAAAAAGGAGAAGATTTTGGAACACTGGCCAGGTTATACTCGCAAGATCCCGGATCGGCACCTGATGGCGGTGACCTGGGTTTTGCCGACCGTACTACTTTTGTAAAGGAATTTACAGCCAACGCATTTAAGTTAAAGGCAGGTGAAATATCGCCGGTGTTTGAAACTGATTTCGGGTTCCACTTTTTGCAGGTAATAGAGCGCCGTGGTGAGCAGATACACGTAAGGCATATATTAATAACACCCGTAGTAACCGAGGCAAGTTTGGAGCGAGCAAAAACCAAGGCAGATAGTATTTATACGCTGATGATGAAAAACAAGAAAATTGATTTTTCAAGCGCGGCAGCTTATTACTCTGATGATAAGGATACAAAATACAATGGTGGTATGATGTTAAATGCAGAGAATGTTCAAAACCGGTCAACCTTTATCCCTACTGACAAGCTTGATCCTAAAGTTGCTCTTACTGTTGATACCATGAAAATAGGAAGTATTTCAAAACCGGATTTGTTTGTTGGTGCCGATGGTAAAAAGAGCTATAAAATTTTGTACCTTAAATCGGCAACAAACGCACATAAGGCAAACCTGGCCCAGGATTTTCCTAAAATAAAGGAGTTTGCTTATGAGGATAAAAATAACCGTATGGTAACTCAATGGTTTGAAAAACGCAGGAAAGAAACCTTTATTAAAATTGACCAGGGATACCAGTCATGCGATATATTAAAAAAATGGATTACCACACCAACTGCTACTGCTACTGCGGAAGTTAAACCTTAATTAAATATGCAACACCACTCTGATGTGGAAGCTGCTGATGCTTTAAGGCAGGCATATCAGCAAATACGCTCCGAAATAGGCAAAGTTATAATAGGACAGGATGAGGTGGTGAAATTTGTGCTGGTGTCCATTTTCAGCAACGGCCACTGTTTGCTGGTAGGTGTACCCGGTTTGGCTAAAACCTTATTGGTACAAACTATTGCCCGGGTGCTTGACCTTGATTTTAAACGCATACAGTTTACACCAGATCTGATGCCATCAGACATTATCGGGTCTGAGATACTGGGCGAAGACCGGAATTTTAAATTTATACCCGGCCCGGTTTTTTCCAATATTATCCTGGCCGACGAAATTAACCGCACACCGCCCAAAACACAGGCAGCTTTACTTGAAGCCATGCAGGAAAAAGCAGTTACAGCTGCAGGGGTTACCCACAAGCTTGCACAGCCATTTTTTGTACTGGCCACACAAAACCCTATTGAACAAGAAGGTACTTATCCCCTGCCCGAGGCACAGCTTGACCGGTTTATGTTTAGTGTAGCACTAAACTACCCTTCGTTTCAGGAGGAGCTGCAGGTAGTTAAAAACACAACCAGTACCCTGCAACCAGATGTTAACAAGATTTTAAATGCCAGTCAGATCATTTATTTTCAGCAATTGGTACGCAATATCCCGGTTACTGATCATGTAATGGAATATGCTGTAAAATTGGTGTCAAAAACAAGACCCAACAGTGAGTTTGCAACACCGCAGATCAATCGTTTACTCAGCTGGGGCGCAGGTCCGCGTGCTTCGCAATTTTTGATCCTGGGGGCCAAATGCCATGCTGTTATCAACGGAAAGTATTCGCCTGATATTGAAGACGTGCAGGCCATTGCCAAACCTATTTTGAGCCATCGTATTGTACGCAGCTATCACGCCGAGGCCGAAGGCCTGTCGGCTGATGATATTATTGAACAGCTTTTTTAATTAACCGATGAAGTCATGCCGAACTTGTTTCGGCATCCCACATATAAAGTTGTATACTATGGTAACTTACTGTCCTGAGAGATCCTGAAACAAGTTCAGGATGACGTTAGGTATAAAAAAAGCGAGATACACTTAAGTGTATCTCGCTTTTTTTATATAGTCAATTACTATCTATTCGTTTTCAACTGCCGAAAACACTTCTAACAGGATATCCCATTTCTTTGTCTTATCCAGCTCCCAAATACGCACATAGTTGTAATTACTTACTACGTTACCTTTTGTAATGCGTGCATGACCATAGCTATAGGCCAGGTCGTTGCTGCTTGAGCGGCCTGCGTCAGTAGTTTCGGCAGTGATGCTGATAGCCTGATTATTTATAAATTTCATAATTACATCAGGACCGGTCATTGGCTCAAAACCAGGAAAATAATAACGACCCTCAGGGCTCAAAAATTCTTTATAACTGGCTAATGCCGATATGGTTAAAGAATGGTTGAATATTTTATCGGTATTTATAATAATGCTTTTCCCGGTAAATGGGTCTTTACTTGGTGCTGTACGGGGTGCAGTAGGCTCTTTAAAGTCAGTTATTACATCCTTCTCGGCCTCTGGGTGTTGTATGCCCAGGTCAATAAGCAATTTTAGCTTGTTCTCGGCATCGGCCCGCCAAATAGAAACATAATCGCCATATACCTTATCGTCTTCACTTTTACCGTTCGAGTAAATGTAGGGGCCGGCAGTAAATGCCAGGTCGCCGTTGGCCGAAATCCGGGCAAATTTTGGTTGCCAGCTTAGTTTGCCTGCTTGTTTATCAATGTTATTATAAAAATCAGTTATTTTAACGGCATTGGGTTTAAATACAATACCCTCGGGATCAGTAACAGATAAAAAACCATCTTTTATGCCTTTTCGGTCAACTAATTTATTAAAAGCTTCTTCGGCACTAACTACCGTATTTACTTGAACAGCGGCCGTTTGCGCTAAGGCAAATACGCTATAGCCAATAAATGTAGCAGCTAATATTATTTTCTTCATGTTATATTAGATTTTTGGGCAATTTAATAATAAATTTTAAGTCAGGAATGTAATTTGAGCCGTTGCTATGCGTAAATCCTATTATAGCATTGCAGCTAAATATACTTTTATCTGAAACGGATATGATTATATTTAATTGTAATTGAGAGGAGTTTACCATGCAAAAACTTATACATTATACAAAACGCTAAACTATTAACTTAAGCGCCGGGATAAAAACTAATTAACCCAATAAGCATAATTATGTTTGGATTAAAAATATCACAGTGAACATATTTATAAAAAATTACCGTGTGATGAATAAATGCATCTTCTGCTTCCGAAGTTGACGGCAGCCTCATCTTTTCACTAATTGGGTCGTAGCGTCTGTTCATTTTGTTAATGGAAAAACAACTGTTCAGCGTGCTCCCTTGGGTGATGAGGCAGATCAATTGCAAAACTATATGAAAAGGAATACAGTGAATTGTAAAAGCGATGCTGCTTTAGCCAAATTGTTCAGCTATTACAACTCGCTTTAAAAAATCAGGACTTACTCCAGTGTGTACCATCTTTGCTGTCCTTTAGCTGAAAGCCTATTTTTGACAGGCCATCACGTATTTTATCAGACATAGCATAATCCTTATTGGCTTTTGCTTCACTCCTCAAATCAACTATCAGGTTCAGGATGTTTGGCAGGTCATCATTGTCAGCCTGTTCGTCCTTTAATCCCAGCACATCCAGCACAAAAGTGTTCATGAGCGTTTTAAGCAATTGTAAATTGGGCTCATCAATCTTCATTTTACCATCATGCACGGAGTTAATAATGCGCGATGCCTCAAATAGTTCGGCAATAAGTACCGGACTGTTAAAGTCATCGTTCATAGCGGCGTAGCAACGGCCCATTAAGGGCTCTATCTCAATTTCTGTAGTGTTACCGGCCTTTAAGCCATTAAGCAGGGCAAAGGCGTTCATTAGGCGCTTAAAACCTTTCTCAGATGCTTCCATAGCCTCGTTGCCAAAATCAAGCGTACTGCGGTAATGTGCCTGCAACATAAAAAACCTCACGGTCATGGGGCTGTAACCCTTGTTGAGTATAGAGTTATTGCCTGTGAAAAGCTCATGAGGTAAAAAACTATTCCCTAATGACTTTGACATCTTTTGACCGTTTACCGTAAGCATATTGGTATGTACCCAGTAATTGGCCGGATTTTTACCGCAGCATGCTACATGCTGGGCAATTTCATTGGTATGGTGTGTTGGTACAAGGTCAATACCACCACCATGTATATCAAACTGGTTGCCCAGGTATTTCTGGCTCATGGCCGAGCATTCCAGGTGCCATCCCGGAAATCCAACGCTCCAGGGCGACGGCCATTTCATCAGGTGCTCGGGTTTGGCTTTTATCCACAGGGCAAAATCAAGCTTGCCATGCTTTTCCTGCTGGCCGCCCAGTGTACGGGTATTGTTTAACAGATCTTCCAGGTTACGGCCGCTTAATATGCCATAATTCTGGGTGTTGTTATATTTTTCAACGTCAAAATAAACAGAGCCATCAACCTCGTAGGCGTAACCTTTTTCAAGTATAACCTTTATCAACTCTATCTGTTCAATAATATGACCTGTGGCGGTAGGTTCAATACTGGGAGGTAGTGTATTAAATATCTGCATTACATCATGAAAGCCAACAGTGTACTTCTGCACAATTTCCATTGGTTCCAGCTGGGCTATTTTAGCTTTTTTCGATATTTTGTCTTCTCCCTCATCCCCTGCATCGCCTTCCAGGTGACCGGCATCGGTCACATTACGAACGTAACGTACTTTATAGCCGATATGAGTAAGGTATCTGAATATCAGATCAAACGATATATAGGTGCGGCTATTACCCAAATGCACATCGCTGTAAACAGTTGGGCCACATACGTACATGCCAACATGTGGCGCGTTAAGTGGTTTAAATTCTTCCTTTCTACGTGTTAAAGTGTTGTAAACAAACAAATTTTGTTTCATGAGCGCAAACTTACGATTTTTTCAATTTCAAGCTAATGCAGTAATGGGAAATGTATTTGGGCTGACAAGTGTATCATCTTAAAATTGAAATCAAGAATCAAGATACAAGAATCAGGATAAAAACAAGATAGAAGATTGTTGCTAATGGTGATAAATTACCACGGCCATTTTTCCTGGCTCTTGATTCTGATTAAGTTATCAATTCAGCACCACGTCACTGCGCAGGGGATAATGGTCAGATAATTTTTTTTCGATGATCTTGTAAGTCAATACATCAAACTGYCTACTGGCCATGATATAATCGATCTGGTAATTTGGAAAATCGCCATTATAGGTTCGCCCAAAACCCGATCCTTTTTCCCGGAATGCGTTTTTCAAACCTTTAGCCATTTGGTTAACGGCAAATGAAGTAGGCGTATCATTAAAATCGCCGGTGATGAGGTAAGGATACGGGCATTTGGCGGCATGATCCTTTACCGTGAATACCTGCTTACTTCTTTTTATAAAAGCTATTTTTAATTTACCGCCCAGCCTTTTGGTTGACCCCATATCTGTTTTGCCCTTTTTTGAAACGCTGTCGAGATATTTATAATCTTCGGGATCAAAACGAATGGATTGCAGGTGTACACTATATAAGCGAAAAGTTTTTTCACCTTTTTTCACATCAACATACAAACATTGATTCTCTGATTTGGTATCAGAAAAATGGATCATGCCTTTAGCTACTATGGGAAATTTGGAGAATATGGCCATGCCTATGGCTTCTGTATTGTTAAAATTAATAGGCTCAAAATAAAAATTATTGGCACCCATGATTTTTATAATGGAGTCGCGCATTTCATACTGACCCCGGTTTTTGGTATAAAACTCCTGGAACCCAATTATGTCAGGCTGCTGCTCATTGAGCATAGCCAAAATTTCATGTTTGGTTGGTATATCATTGCCTGATCCATAACGCTTAAAATTGTGTGCGTTATAGGTCATTACCCTGATTGAATTTTCCTGTTTGGGTTTAGCTACATCGGCCCCTGAAAATCTGAAGCCTATATTATTGAATAATACATTGTACCCTAATAAAATAGTGATAAGTGATAGCACGAACTGCCATCTTTTACGCAGTAGCCAATAAGCCATCATAATAAGGTTGGCTATCAGTAGCGGAGGGTACGCTAATCCGAAAAAAGCAAAGACCCAAACTTTTTGAGGGTTAACATTAGGAGCTAAATAACTGATAAGTAATGCCAGGCAAAGCAACAGGTTTATCCATAGTAATATTTTACCGATAAAACTTTGTTTCCTTTTAACTCTCATTATTGCTTGCGCGAAATAAAATTTCCTTTTCCTGCTTACTCAGGCTTTCGTAGCCCGATTGTGATATTTTATCTAATATACGGTCAATTTCCTCCTGGCGGGGATACTCGCTTGAGTTTCTGCTGGTATTTTTGGTCACTACCTTAAGTTTGGATCTGGATTTAAAAATACTACCGATAGCTCCGATCCAGTCGTGTCCTTTTTTTAGCTGCTTAATGTATACAAAACCCAATAACGCGCCGCCCAGATGGGCAATTTCGCCACCGGCGTTAGGGCCTACAATGCTCAGAAAATCAATAACCAGGAAAACAAACACCAGCCACTTTAATTTTACAGGGCCTATTAATATTAATGATATGGTATAGTTGGGTAATAAGGTAGCTGTGGCCACAACAATGGCCATAACACTGGCTGATGCCCCTACAATTGTACTGTTTACAGCGGCGTGTAAGTTTGTAAATGCAGGAATTGTATTTAAACATAATAAGTAAGCTACTGCACCCGCAAGCCCTCCCATGATGTATAAACCTATGGTGCGTTTATTACCCAGGTATTCTTCAAATATTTGCCCCATCCAATACAGCCAAAGCATATTAAACAGGATGTGAAAAATACCCGCATGCATAAACATGTAGGTTAAGGGCGTCCAGAAACGGGTAAGCAGTTTTGGTAAATCGGCAGGCATGCGCAGGTATTCATTAGCATAAAAGGCAATAATGCTTTCATGATCAAATCCTGTAAAAAGAAGCTCAAGCACTGCAGGGATATTAATACCTAAATAAACAATAACGTTAATACCGATAAGCAGGTTTAACTTATTGCCCGACCGCAGCATTTTGTATTGAATATTTTGCCAAAGGGTACTCATAATAAAGCGCTATTTATTTTGATAACTCCTGTTTATTAATAAAAATTGTCGGGCCGCTGCATTCTCCAGTACTTTAACAACAGGAAGCCAAATAAAGCCCCCCCAAGATGTGCAAAATGCGCTACCGAATCGCCGGCAAACTGCCCAAAACCACCAATTAATTCTAAAACAATATATCCGCCAATTAAGTATTTAGCTTTAATAGGAACGGGGATAAACAGTACCATCATTTCCACATTGGGGAACAGAAACCCGAAAGCGAGTAACAATCCGAATATGGAGCCTGATGCTCCTAAAGTGATCCCATAATATATCTCTTTTAGTTTATTAAAGCCCGCATAATTAACATAAGGACCGATATCCCTGTTTGCAACTGTGAACGAGCCAATTACGCCGTGCACTTCTATGGCCTGAACCAACATTTGCAAAGCCAGCGCGCCTATGCCTGTAATAAAATAATATTGCAAGAAACGCTTCGGCCCCATAATATATTCAAGAGTTGGGCCAAACATGAACAAGGCAAACATATTAAAAAATATATGCGGAAAATTTGCATGCATGAACATGTAGGTAACTACCTGCCACGGACGAAATAATGGCGAATTAAAGTAAAATGCAGAAAGTAACACATCCAAATTAATACCCGCTCTTTCTAAGACATAGGAGCCTATAAAAAACAAAACATTAATGATCAGCAGGTTTTTTACAACTGGAGTTATACTGGCAAATGGTGATTGATTCATAGTATAATAAAAGCCCAAGGCTATTTTTCAAATCGTTCTAATAATTCAGTTAATGTAAAGGTACTGATTACGGGCTTACCGTTCAATGCCTGGTTAGGCATTTGGCAGGCAAAAAGCTGATCAATCAATTGGTTCATTTCTTCTAATGATAATTTGGTCCCGGTTTTAATAGCCGCGTTGCGCGCAAGTGATCTGGCCAGGTTATCACGTTTATCTAATTTCAAAATGGCCATATTGTTTTTAAAGCCTTCCAGCAAATGCTCCAGCAGCTCATGTTCGTCTACATTGTTCAGTTCAGCAGGCACACCTTCAACAACTACGGTGTTTTTGCCAAATTCGCGTATATCAAAACCAAGTGCTTTTATATCGGGCAAAAGTTCTCTTAATAACTCAAAATCGCTTCCGTTTAGTGTTACCGATTGCGGAAATAAACTTTGCTGGCTCACTCCCGAATGATTTTGCAATTGCTGTAAAAAACGCTCATACAAAATACGTTCATGTGCCGCCTGCTGACCTATCAGCATAAAACCCGATTTGATTTGCGACAAGATGAAACGGTTATGGATCTGGAATAACTGCCGCTCGCTTGATTTACTTATTTCCTGCTCATTAACAGCGATGCTCTCCTCCTGGTGCATTTCGTGCTGCAGGCTGGTTTCCTTTTTACTGATCTCATATAGTGTATCCCAGTTTTTAGGTATGGGATTGCTATGATAGTTGTTACTATCCTTTAAAAAGGGATGTTCACGTACCGGTTTCTTCTCGGCAGCAAAAGGGTTAAAATCAGGATTGAATGAAATGGTTGGTGCTATGATCTCCTCAAATGGCTTTGGGGTAATCAGGTGTTCAATGCTGTTCTCCTGGTCAAAATCCAAACTGGGGGTAATATTGTACCTGCCCAATGAACGTTTTACCGCCGACCGTATAATCGCATAAATAGCTTTTTCGTCCTGGTATTTGATCTCGGTTTTAGTAGGGTGTACATTAATATCGATTTTGGAAGGGTCAATATCAATGAACAGCACATAAAATGGGTAGCAATCATCGGGCAATAGCTCTTCAAACGCGGTAAGCACCGCATGGTTTAAATAAGCATCGCGTATAAAGCGATAGTTCACAAAAAAGAACTGTTCGCCCCGGGTTTTACGGGCAAATTCGGGCTTGCCAACAAATCCGCGTAAATTAATAATGGTGGTATCCTCCTCAACCGGTACCAGTCGTTGGTTATAGTTATTGCCGAATAAATGAACTATACGCTGCTTAAGCGCAGCGCCTGGCAAATGATAAACCTCCTGCCCGTCATGGTGCAGCGTGAAAAATATCTGCGGATTGGCTAAGGCCACCCGTTGAAATTCATCAATAATATGGCGCATCTCTACCGGGTTGCTTTTTAAAAAGTTACGGCGTGCGGGCGTATTATAAAATAAGTTTTTAACCGAGATGGATGTACCTGTATTGGCCGAGCAGGCTTCCTGACTTATCACTTCTGATCCTTCAATAAAAATACAGGTGCCTAATTCATCCTCATGGCGGCGGGTTTTCATTTCAACCTGCGCTATAGCGGCAATAGATGCCATGGCCTCGCCCCTGAAACCCATGGTGCGTATGGCAAACAGGTCATCGGCTTTGCGTATTTTTGAGGTGGCATGGCGCTCAAAACACATGCGCGCGTCAGTAAGGCTCATGCCGCAGCCATCATCAATAACCTGTATCAATGATTTGCCCGCGTCTTTTACAATGAGCTGGATTTTTCCGGCCCCTGCATCAATCGCATTCTCAATCAATTCCTTTACGGCAGATGCCGGCCGCTGTACTACTTCGCCCGCGGCAATCTGGTTGGCAACGGCATCAGGTAAAAGCTGTATTATGTCTGACATTTAAAAAAAATCCCTCCAATTTCGAATTCGATGCTAAATTAAATATTTGAAGGCATAACTTTATGATTTGATACTTGTATATACATTTAACATTTAATAATTACATTACCAATATATTATATAATCCGCCTATGAAGAAATTATTGCCAGCGCTGCTCCTTTTTGCTGTAGCCTGCAAACAAAAAGAATACAATGCCGACCTCCTGGTTAAAAACGCTGTGGTTTACACGGTTGATAGCAATTTTACCACGGCCAATGCATTTGTAGTAAAAGCAGGTAAAATTTTGGCCATAGGCAATGCAGATACGCTGGAACAAAAATACCTGGCACATGAAGTTGTAGATGCCGGGGGTAATGCGGTATATCCCGGATTTATTGATGCACATGCCCATTTTTATGAATACGGCCTGGGTTTGCAGGAAGTTAACCTGGTGGGCACACATAGTTGGGATGAGGCTGTTGACTCGGTAGAGGCTTACTCTACCCGCAATACCGAGGGCTGGGTAATAGGCCACGGCTGGGATCAGAACGACTGGGTAAAAAAGCAATTCCCTGATAAAGCCCGGCTCGATTCATTATTTCCGGTAAGGCCGGTGATATTAAGCCGGGTTGACGGCCATGCGGCCATTGCTAATCAGGCGGCCTTGAACATTGCAGGCGTAAAACCAGGGCAAACCATTAACGGCGGGGAAATTGAGACTATTAACGGCAAACTTACCGGTATACTGGTTGATAACGCCGTGGGTATTGTAACCCGCAAAATTCCCGAACCGCCGGCTAACATTATAGAGAATGCTCTTTTGGATGCTCAAAAAAATTGCTTCGCGGTTGGTTTAACCACAGTTGATGACTGCGGGCTGCCCTATACCATGGTAAATACCATTGCCGAGCTGCAACATAAAGGCTCCCTGAAAATGCGCATGTACGTGATGCTGGCCGATAGGGAAGAGAATTACGAATACCTGTTTAAGCGCGGAGCCTATAAAACACCGGGCTTAAATGTGAGGGCATTTAAGGTTTATGCCGATGGCGCCCTGGGTTCAAGAGGGGCCTGTTTATTAAAGCCTTATGCTGATCAAAAAAACTGGAACGGGTTTTTATTGAGCAGTCCGCAGCATTTTGCGGAAGTAGCCAAAAAGATCTACGACAGGGGTTTCCAGATGGCTACCCATGCCATTGGCGATTCGGCCAACCGGGTCATGTTAAAGATCTACGCGTCCGTACTAAAAGGTAAAAACGATAGACGCTGGCGTATTGAACACGCGCAGGTATTATCGCCCGATGATATCAAAATGTTTGGCGATAACAGCATTATCCCATCTGTACAACCTACACAT
>NZ_JBFUJG010000142.1:0-11790 GCF_056401495.1 Mucilaginibacter sp. P4_E8 | reverse complement strand
ACCATATACAGTCATATCTCCGGCCATTCCTAAAGCTTCGAGCAGGTTTATTTTTTCATCGGTTATTATGAATGTAGAGGGCTTATTAACTTCGCCTATAACCGTAACTTTGAAATTTACAATTTGAATCTCCACTTCGGGTTTTTTCACATGCTCACTTAATGCAGCGGCAATCCCAGACTGAGCCTCTTCAATGGTCATTCCTTCTATTTTAAAGTCGCCGATTAATGGTAAATGAATATTGCCGCTTTTATTTACACGATAGCCTTTTAAAGTAGCGTCCGGCGAAATATTCTTGCTGGTAAATAGTAAATTCGATTCAGGACTTAAGCTGTTCATTGTGATATTAACAATGTCATTTTGACGGATACGAGCTTCCGGGTTTTGTGCATCATTTGTTGTAGTGGTATTGGCCATGTTGCTAAAATAAACCAGATCTCTTCTTGGAGCACAGGCGCTTATCACCAGCAGTATCAAGACGGAACTTCGAGTTAGTATTTTCATAATCATGAGTAATAAGGTTTATTGGTTATATATTTCTTTTGCTTTTACATATCAAATATATCTATTTGGGCATCAACGACATATTGATTTTCACGATTGAAATTAAATTGTAAAACCACATTATTTTTTTACATAAAGTGTAAAGAAAACCGAGGCATAGTTTACACATGCTGTAAAAAAGCTGTAAAAAAAACACCTTGTTTTGAGTAAATATCAAGGCCGTTTTTAAGTTTATGAGTACCTGAAATGACTTTTTTTTTGGAAAAAATAAATTAGTGAAATAATCCATCAACGGAGAAAAAATAAAATTTTTGAAGGGACCTAAAATAGTGGAAATTACCAGGGTGATGATGGCTGAATTTACATCTGTATTTACACCTGTTAAACTTAAATGGAATTAATTGCGAGGGCTATCAAAATGCATCAAGCGGGCAATATGATCAATGCCATTAAACAAAAAATGCTAAGAATTTTAATTGATTCTTAGCATTGCATTTTTGAAGTGTTTTGAGAATTTTATTTGCAGGTGAGATAGTTTACTGCCTGGTAATTTCCCTGTAGAAAACCCTGCATTTATAGTAGCTTTATAACATACATTAACTTATTCAACAGTTACCGATTTAGCCAGATTACGCGGCTGATCAACATTACAACCACGCATTACCGCAATGTGATAAGCAAGCAGCTGCAACGGAATAGTTGCCAGCAAAGGCAAAAAGACTTCGTCCGCATCAGGTATTTCAATGCAGTAATCGGCCATTTTTTTAACTTCTGTATCACCCTGGGTTACTATGGCTATAACTATTCCTTTGCGGGCTTTAACTTCCTGTATATTACTAATCACTTTTTCATATGAAGAGTTTTTTGTGGCAATAAAAACAACCGGCATTTTTTCGTCAATTAATGCAATTGGGCCGTGTTTCATTTCGGCAGCAGGATAACCTTCTGCGTGAATATAGGATATCTCTTTTAATTTTAAAGCACCCTCTAAAGCAACCGGAAAACCACTGCCACGCCCTAAAAACAGACAATTTTTTGCATCTTTAACTTTAGCAGCAATATTTTTAATTAAATAATCGGTAGCCAAAACTGTTTGTATTTTATCAGGTATGCTATTCAATTCGGTTAAAAGGCTGGTTAATTTAGATACTGGAAGGGTTCCTTTTTGCTGAGCAATATAAAGTGCCATCAGGGTTAAAACGGTTACCTGAGCAGTAAATGCTTTTGTTGAAGCTACGCCAATTTCGGGACCGGCATGGGTATAAACGCCTGCGTGTGTAATACGTGGTATAGATGCACCTACAACATTGCAAATTCCAAAAATTGTTGCGCCCTTTTCTTTTGCTATTTCAATAGCTGCCATGGTATCTGCTGTTTCGCCCGATTGGGATATGGCAATTATTACATCCTTTTCATTAATAATAGGATTACGATACCTAAACTCAGAGGCGTACTCCACTTCAACGGGGATACGGGCATATTCCTCAATTAAATATTCGCCTGTTAAACCTGCGTGCCATGAAGTACCGCAGGCAACAATTATTATCCGTTCAATATTTTTTAATTTATCGGCGTACTCTTTAATACCACCTAATTCTATCTTACCATCTTTTAGGTTGATACGACCGCGCATACAATCTTTCACAGATCGTGGCTGTTCATATATCTCCTTTAACATAAAGTGGTCAAAGCCTCCTTTTTCAATAGCCTCCAGCTTGAGCTCCAGCTCCTGTATCAAAGGGGTTTGGATCACATTATCCAGGCGCCTAATTAAAAGCTCATCGGGCTTTATTAATGCTATTTCATTATCTTTTAAATAAATCACATTTTTAGTGTATTCAACAATAGGCGTGGCATCAGAGGCAATAAAATATTCGCCATTCCCTACTCCAATAACCAATGGACTGCCTTTTCTTGCAGCAATTAATTGACCAGGGTTTTCCCTGTCTATAATTACTATAGCATAGGCGCCAATTACTGAGTTTAAAGCAAGCCGAACCGCTTCCATCAAATCAATTTGTTCTATTTTTTGTATTTCCTCTACCAAATGAATTAAAACCTCGGTATCGGTAGCACTTTTAAACTCATGCCCACGGCTAATTAATTCTTCCTTAAGTGTGGAGTAATTTTCAATTATACCGTTATGAATAATATGTAAACGATTATCATTTGAACTATGCGGATGGGAATTAACATCAGACGGAGCTCCGTGAGTGGCCCAGCGGGTATGCCCTATAGCGGTGCCCCCGCTTCGGTCTTTGTCGCTGGCAAAATCTTCGAGGGTTGAAACTTTTCCGGCTTTTTTGTAAACATTAAATCCGTTGCTGTTTATAATTGCAACACCAGCACTATCGTAACCACGGTATTCCAATCTTTTTAAACCTTTAATCACTATGGGCCAAGCTTCGCGAAACCCGATATAACCTACTATTCCACACATAAGCGTTATTTTTTTGTATGAAGTTTATATTGATAAAATTTAGTTTTATTAAAATCCTGAACAGTGATCAGATAGATTTTTAAATCTTCTATCCTATATATCTTTGCAAATAGTTATTATAACTTATTGTGATCACAACTAATATCGTTACCCAATATGAGGTTTACTGTGACCGTCATCACTTTTAATAATGAGATTAATCACGCCCATTATAGCTAAGCAGTCAAAATAAATAACTAACTAATATCCATGCGTTATCAGGCGGAAGTCAGAAAAAAAGGTAATAGAAATAAAATGTTGCGGTTTTAATGTTTATAAAAGCACATTGGCTTTTTAATGAAGTAATCAAAATGTAAAATAGGTTTAAACCGTTTCGGGGAGAAACTGGTTTATCTGCAAAGCCATTGTTTATCATAAAACAATAAACCTGCCATTACTGCTTTGCTGTTAAAATGATAAGTAGGATAGTTATCAATTTTTTATTTTTTCAAGACGATCGTGTTCCAGTATCGTAATATGTCCGTTTTTTTTATCAATCAATCCTTCTTCTTTAAAATTAGTTAAAGTACGACTAACCGTTTCCAAAGCCATACCTGCCATGCCGGCCAGCTCTTCCCTGGATATTTTCAACAATATTGGATCATCAGATTGTTTATTCAACCGCAACAGTACTTGTGCTAATCGTTTCCTTACCGAATTATAGGCAAGCTCAAGCATTTGGTCTTCTTTCTCGGATATATTGTTTGAAAGTATCCTTAAAAACTGCTGACTGATGGCTGGATATTTTGTAAGCAATGATAAAATAATATCTTTAGGAAGCAAGCATACCGTTGAATCTTCAATAGCTATCGCTGTTTCTTTAAATGCTTCATTTAACAGCAGCGCATTTACACCTAAATAATCATCAGTTTTGTATAATCCGGTCATAAATTCTCTCCCGTCATCTGAAAATTTTATTGTTTTAATACAGCCATCAAGTATCAAATATATACCGGTAGGCTGGTCTCCATCATAATACAAGATCTGCTTTTTTTTAACCTGACGTATTTTGCGGCTTGCTATTAAAGCCTTTAGTTCGGCCTTTTCATCTTTTGAATTGTTTGCCAGGCTCTCCAGATTTTTTAACGCTTTGGTAAAAGATACTTTTCGTATTTCGTTTTTCTTTAATCTGCCTTCAATTGCGTTAAGGAGTTCTTTTTGATTAAATGGCTTAATTATATAGTCATCAGCACCCATTTCCATCCCTTTTCTAAAATCCATCTGCTCGGTTTTGGCTGTTAAAAAAACAAAAGGGATAATGGCTGTTTCCGGACTTTTGCTTAGTAGTTGCAAAACATCAAAACCATCTAATTCCGGCATCATAATATCACATAATATTAGGTCGGGTTTCATTTGCGAGGCTAAACTAACTCCGGTTTTTCCGTTGTTGGCTTGTATTATATTATAGCCTGCATTTTTTAATATTTTAGCAGCGACGCCCCTTATTATATCCTCGTCGTCGATGATAAGAATGCATTCATTCATAACATAAGGTTAAAGTTATTGTAGTTTAATTTGCTTTCAATTTTGAACTTTTGCAGGGAACAAAATTTATAACTTTAAAAATTTCACGATACTTAATTAATAAATTCCTAAATTGTATGGGACCTCCGTTTCTTATTTCCTCCATCCGGCTCGCTTATTTAGTTCCGGAAGAAAGTGTTTTTTTTATCGGCTATGAACTATCGCCTTCATACTATTGACGAATTTGACTTTGATTTATCGGGATAAATAAATTTTACAATTAACGAATTTATAATTAACACTCGTAAAAAGTCAAATTACACCTGCAGAAGGTCTACTTTGCATTTTAACAGTTATTATTCAATAAGTTAAACATTAAAATTGGGATAATAATTGATTGATGCAATATATATAAAAGCTCTCGATTTTGCAAATCGAGTACAAATAAATTAGCCTTAACTCATTTATACTCATCAAGTATCCTCTTTTTTTATGTTTCGCTTACCTAAATCAACTTTAAAATACTGATACATGCCTGATATTTAAGCAGTTCTGGAAGCTAAAAAAATGGGAAATATAGCAACTCAAAACCATAATTTACTATATTAAATCACATGCTTATGAACAGCAAAGCCCAATACTTTTGTATCAGGCTTTGCTGTTTATATTGAATTATTTAAAATTAAAAGCTTATATCCTTCAGCTCCCAAATCAAATAAATGCTATACTATTATTTATTTTAGTTTTCATTTTTTTGATAATTAATTAGCTATTGATTCTGCATACTTTTTAAAACTGTTTAAAATAGCTTGCCAGCCACCTTGCTGCATCTCAATGGAGTGTGTGTTTTCTGCTTCAAAAGTTTCAGTCACCTTTGTTGTATTGCCATTTTGGGTAAAAGAAACTTTTACTGTTCTACCATCACCAATGGTATAGGCAATCAGTTCATTTGTTTTTACTTTATCGTACACACCGCCAAAATCAAAACCAAAACTTCCGTCTTTGGCTTCCATACGCGCAAGGAATTTCCCACCTTCCCGTAAATCGTTTTCTGCGCGGGGTGTATGCCAATCGTCCGATGCATTGTTCCAGTTAATGATATGCTCAGGGTTGGTCCATAAATTCCAAACTTTTTCAATCGGTGCATTTACGGTAGCTTCTACTGTAATGGTTACTTTTTCTGCAGTATTCATTTTGTTGATTTTTAAATAGATGATTTGTAGTTTGATTTTGATAAAGCAAACATAGTATGCTTGCTTAAATATTATAGAGGCCGAAAAAGACAAATTAAGGGTGACTTTGCGACACCGTATTTTATTGGTTTATAGAAGAAAAGTTTAGAACTAATTTAAGAAAAATACAAGTTGGTTGCATCACAACCACATAGTACCTGCGTAAGAAGACAATTAACAGAATTAATTATTTAAATTAGATTGATATTACCAACCACCTAAAAACCAATTATATGGCCAATCAAAACAACAATATAATACTTCGTTGGTATGATGAAGTATGGAATAAAGGTAATGAAAATGCTATTGATGAGCTATTGCATCCGCAAGGAAAAGCTCATGGTTTGGGAGCTGAACCACTTATTGGCCCGGCAGGGTTTAAACCCTTTTATAAAGCTTTTAAAAGCGCCTATTCAGACATTCAGGTAACTGTTGATAAAATTCTGAATGAAGGTGATTATGTAACAGCATTGTGTACCGTAAAAGCTAAGCATAATGAAACTGGCAAGGAGGTTAACTTCACAGGAACAAGTGTAACAGAGGTAAAAGACGGCCAACTAATGACTGGTTGGAACCATTTCGACTTTTTGACCATGAACTTACAAACAGGCAAAATAAAAGAGGAACAACTGATGTAGCAGCGGATAGGCTGTTTATCATTTAACCGCTCCTACCCCCTCGCTTGTCATCACCACCCTTTTTATACTGCCATCCTTGTTATAATACAAATAATCAATACATACCGAACGGTGAAAACTTCCGGCATCGGCGGCTAATGCCCCGTTATGATATATAAAATATGATTTGCCCTTAAAATCAATAATGGCCTGGTGGTTGGTGTTGGAGTTGCCGGCCAGTTCATTGATGACGCCTTTATAAACCCAGGGGCCATTTATACTGCGGCTCATGGCATAAGCTATTTTTTCAGGAAATTCATAGGCGTATGATAAATAATACCAGCCATTACGTTGATGTACCCAGGGGGCTTCGGTATAATGCGGCAAAGTAATTGTTTCTATCGGGCCGTCAAGCTCGGTCATGTTGCTTTTAAGTTTGGCATAATAACACATACCATTGCCCCAAAACAGGTAAGCCTGCCCATCCTTATCTATAATAACTGTAGGGTCAATATCATCCCAGGAATGCTTAATGGCTTTGGTCATATCGTTGGTGACTAATGCGGTACCCCGGGCATCCTTAAAAGGCCCTGTCGGACTATCAGACACAGCTACTCCAATAGCTTTACCCGGAATAGTACCATGTTCAACCGCTACATACCAATAAAACTTGCCGTTGCGCTCAATTACCTGCGATGCCCAGGCATCCGCCTTTGCCCAGACAAAATCCTTAATATTAAGGGGTGAGGGGTGCTCGGTCCAGTTCACCATATCTGATGATGAAAAGCAGGTCCAGTTGTGCATTACGTAACCACTTTTCCCTGTAGGCGCTTCGTCATGCCCTGTATATAAATAAACTTTATCCTTATACACCATAGCCGCCGGATCGGCTGTAAACTCATGCCTGATAATGGGGTTACCTGTAGCGTGTATAATGGTATCAGGGTTTACAACTGTTGCCTTGGTTTCTGTTAAACAGCCGAGCGCAACTGTAAGTGTGAGAAGGTATTTTGATATTTTCATTGTAAATACTATTAACTTATATAATTACGTCATTGCAAGAAAGCCCCCTCTAAATCTCCCCCAAATGGGGAGATTTTAAAAAAGTATCTTAAAGTCCTCTCCTTTGGAGTGGGTTGGGTGAGGCTTTTTACTTCACTACTACCGGCCACCCATCAGCCCAACTCAACTTTTTCAATTGCAGTTTCGAGATCCCTTTATCTGCCGCATCATAACCGTGAAATATGATGTAATCCGTACCGTCAAAAGTGCTTACCCCGTTATGCCCTACCCCATACCAATCCTTATCGCCGGCCAGTAAAATGGTACCTCCTCCTTTGTTCATGGCCAAACCGGTCTTATCCAAATAAGGCCCTTTAAGGTTCTTAGCCCGGCCAATGATCATTTTATACGTGCTTTGCGGCCCTTTACAGCAATAGTCAATAGAGGCAAACAGGTAAAAGTATTTATCGTGCTTAAAAATAAAAGGTGCTTCAATGGCATTACCGCCAGCATCAACCGGGTTACCATCAACTGCTGCGAGTTTTTCAGATGATTTTTTTCTGCGCGTGGCAACGGTCGGTATATTCCTGATATCCTCAGCAACACTTAGCCTGTCCTTGTTTAACTTAATCAATTTCAGTCCGTCCCAAAACGAGCCAAATACCAGGTAAGGGGTACCATCCTTATCGGTAATTAAATTAGGGTCAATAGCGTTCCAGTTTGTTTTACCGGGGATAGATTGAATGATCCTGCCATGATCAACCCATTTGTAGTTAGGATCGTTAGTATGCAAAGTAGTATTGGTTGCAAGCCCTATGGCTGATGTGTTTTTACCAAATGCCGATACTGAATAGAACAGATAATACTGCCCCTTATAATACGAAATATCCGGCGCCCAGATATGATTCTTAAAACCCGGGATAGTATCAACCGCCCATTGCGGCGCGTTTGCAAAAACAGGCTTTTCTGCCTTCCAATGCACACGATCTGTCGATGACCACATGGCTATACCTCTGCCTGTACAAAAGACATAATAATTGCTATCCTGTTGAATGATAACAGGGTCATGAACCGAGATATCAGTTTTTAATTCCTGGGCATTTAAATTAATACCCAGGAATATGATGGCTATTGCTAAACAAAACCTCTTCAACTTATTTATTCTTTAACCTGATCACTTTAAAAGCATACGGTTCCACATCCACATTTACCGTTTTACCATTAACTGCCAGGGCGGTTTGCACGGGGCTTACCGCTGTCGGGCTGGTTAATGAATTTTCGTCGCTGTCTTTTTCACCCTTCAGTGTTATTACAGTTGCTTGTTTTTGGTAGCTGCCACCATTTATTTTAAAGCTTACTTTTTGCGCCGAAGCGGCTGTATTTACAAATTTAATTACCAGTTCGTTGGTGTTGCGATCCAAACTGGCGGTGGCAAAACAGCCATCCTGCCCGGCAACCGACTCCTTGCCCAGCGTCAGCGGTACCACGTCGGTACCCTTATTGAGCGAGAATAGCTGTTGTACATAATAATTGGGTGTGCCATAGCTGTTCAGGTTATCAAACCAGATCAGGTCTGGTGACCATTGCCAGCCCTCCACGTGAGCAAAAAGCGGTGCGTATGAAGCCATAGTCACCACATCGGCATTGCGCTCCAGGCCGGTCATAAAGGCCGCCTCAGCCAGGGCGCATTCCAGGGTGTTTTTATTTTTCGGACTAACAGTCTGTACGCTTTGGGCAGCATATTCGCCCGCGAAAATCTTCGGTCCTTTGCGGTCATAGTTATCATACCGGCGGGCATTGTCCCTAAACCATTGTGGCGATGCGTAATAATGCTCGTCCAGGATATCCGCGCCCAGGCTGCGGAAAGTTTTATCGAGCAGATCAAATTCCGGCCCTTTGGGGAATGGCCCCAAAGCAGATATGATCTTCACATCCGGATATTTTCCCTTAATTGCTTTGGTAAATATCTTCCACCTGTCTATATACTGCGGGCCCCATTGCTCGTTGCCAACACCTATCATTTTCAAATTAAAGGGAGCAGGGTGACCAAGATCTGTCCGCAGTTTGCCCCATTTAGTACTGGCATCGCCGTTGGCAAACTCTATCAGGTCAAGCGCATCCTGCAGATACGGGTCAAGCTGGTCAAGCGGCACCATTTCAGATGTATTGAACTCGCAGGCCATACCGCAGTTCAGGATCGGCAGCGGCGATGCGCCAATATCTTCGGCGGTCATAAAATATTCCATAAAACCAAGGCCAAATGTCTGGTAATAATCAGGTGTAGGGCGATGGGCAAACTCAACATTCCAGCGGTTAATGATGTTGGTGCGTTTATCAATATCGCCAATACTTTTTTTCCATTGATAACGATTGTTCAAATCGCGGCCTTCCACAATACAACCACCGGGGAAACGCAAAAAGCCAGGCTTCAGGTCGGCCAGTTTTTGCACCAGGTCGGCACGCAGGCCACCCGGACGATTCTTCCAGGTATGCTCAGGAAAAAGCGAGATCATATCCAGGTCGATAACACCTTCGCCGCTAAGCCAAACATATAATCGGGCCTTTTGCACCGTTGCCGCCGACTTAAACTTTACGTTGTACCTGTTCCATTCCTTATCGGTGGGGGTTAATTCGGCTTTGCCTATAATGGCATCATTAT
Source organism: Mucilaginibacter sp. P4_E8 (assembly GCF_056401495.1). Taxonomy (NCBI): domain Bacteria; kingdom Pseudomonadati; phylum Bacteroidota; class Sphingobacteriia; order Sphingobacteriales; family Sphingobacteriaceae; genus Mucilaginibacter; species Mucilaginibacter sp. P4_E8. The sequence continues at coordinate 1,833 of NZ_JBFUJG010000142.1, read as the reverse complement.
CTCCATGAAGTTCAATGTTCAGCTTCACATTTGCGGCTCCATCCTGTTTGGCCATTGCAGAAAAGTTATATTCCTCACCTTCCTTAATACCCATCCCGCGGAAACCTTCATTGTCAAGACCAAAAGCCCCTGTTGCCGATGTTACGTATGCTTTTATAAAATGTGGGTTTTCCGGCCGCTCTGTCGCGCGGTTAATCACTTCTACCCGGCCATCTCCACCATCTTTTTTATGCTGTTGCCAGCCCATTAACGGCATATTAAATTCAAACGAGCGGTTCTTTACCAGTTCGGCATATACCCCGCCATCGGCAGCCAGGTTAATATCTTCGAAAAAGATCCCGTACATGGTTTTCTGTATAGGGGTTTTAATTTTATCGGCCTGAATGGTGTAAACTTTAGGCGTTTGTGCATAGGCTGATAAAAACATCCCTGCACTGCAAATGGTTAAAAAAGCTTTCCTGATCATTATTGGTGTTATTGGTAGCTAAATGTAAAAATAATTATTTAATAAGTGTTGATTTAACAATCATTATTTTCTCTTCCCCCATATAGCTGTACCGTTTTTATCCAAACCGGTAAAAATTATGGTAGATGCTATTTTGTTCTCCCAATCTCTTTCCCTTTCGGCCTTGAGCTTGTAGGTATCGCCATTGCTATAAGTTAAGGTTATCCAGGGCGTGGTAAAAGTCCATTTATCGCCTGCGTTTCCGTTTATCGTGCCATTGGCATCAAGCTTAAGATCTACAGCGGTTTGAAAATCGGGCGAAACCTGTTCAGTCCCGTAGCCCGGCACAACATGATAGTTCAGTGTGATCTTTTCATATGTACCTGCAACATCAGCAGCCGTGATGGCAGTTTGGGCAACATTGGCATATCTCTCGGGGGATACTATGGGCCAACCATCTGTAGTCCATGATATTTTACGTACATGCAAATCCATAAAGAAGGAATTAACACCCGGCCTTGCCTGATGTGCCATAAAATATTGCCCGCTGCCATTGTCAAAAACCGCGCAATGTCCGGTTCCCTGCCAACCACTCTGGTTTGCAAACTGGTAAGGTGCCAGTATCATCGGACCATGATCTTCATTGGTGTTCAGATCATGTCCGTTATAATCATAAAAAGGGCCTGTAGGATTATCTGCCCGGCCTGCCCTTACATTATACTTAGTTTGCAACCAGTCGTAAGATATAAACAGGAAATACTTTTTAAGCTCGGGGTTATAGATCACCTCAGCACCTTCAATATTACCGTTGTACTTGCCAGCGGAGAAGCCCCTGTTGGCTATCCTCTTTCCTTTGTCGCCCGATGACGCGGCAAGACCGGTAGCCGGATCAAGCTTCAGTATATAAATGCCATCCCATGCCGAACCATAATACATATATTGTTCGCCGATGGTGGTTGTTACTACTGTAGGGTCAATAGCATTGGTTTGTATACTGGCATCGTTGGCAGATGTTACTACAAGGTCTTTTTCGGTCCAGGGCCCTTCGGGCGATGTGGCGGTTGCCATCCCGATCACACTGAGGCGTGGAACGGCCGATGACAGCGAATAATACAACCGATACTCCGAACCTCTTTTTAATACATAAGGAGCCCATAAAGCATTAAAGGTTTTCCCTCCTAAATTACTTATAAAAGCAGTGCCTTTTGCAGGGATAGCATTAAATACCCAGCCAACATATTCCCATTGTACCAGGTCCTTTGATCTGCGGATCTGCAGGCCAGGCCTTACGTCGGTACCAAAAGCAACATCCGTGCTGTAGCTATAATAGTAATCGCCAAACTTTTTTACCGATGGGTCATGCACATTGTACACGGTCCATTTTTGAT
>NZ_JBFUJG010000141.1:0-11795 GCF_056401495.1 Mucilaginibacter sp. P4_E8 | reverse complement strand
GTTTTCACGCTGTTGCCGATACCAGCTGGAACGGAACCCCTATCACCAAACCATTTTAATAGTAAGAGGCGTAAGTTCTGCGTCACAGTTAACAAAAATGTAACGAAAATATACAATGGGAATTTGTTTGGAACACCAACCAATAGTTCTGGCTTTCAAGTAACTATCGATCCGGGTTGGGGTACAGATCCCTCCAATAATCAGAATTTTTAATTCTTAGTAATAAAAAAGCGGCCTGTATTAAGCAGACCGCTTTTTTTATATCCTAATCGAAATTATTTGGCTGCTGCGGCCTTTTTCTTGACCGTTGTGGCGGCTTTGGTTGTTTTGGTGGCAACAGCTTTTTTGACATTAGTTGCCTTTGCATCAGTAGTTATCGCTTTTGCTTTGGCAGTAGCTTTTTCTTTCACGGCAGTCGCGGTTTTTTTGGCTGCGGCAACTTCGTTATTAGCTTTGGCAGTTATAACTTTTGCTTTGGTATCGGCCCTGGCTTTTACGCCGGCAGCCGCGGTTTTGGCTTTGGTTACGGCAGTGTCGGCCTTTTTAGTAACGGCGGCTTTGGTTGCACTGGCTTTTTTAGCAACAACTGGTTTTTTAGCAGTTGCTTTTTCTTTTATCTCTTCTATTTTCTCTTCGGCTTTATCTTTTAGTTCTTCGGCTTTGTCTTTAGTGCTATCCCAAAATTCCTCGATTGTTTCTTTTACCTTTTCAAAAAATCCCTTTTCTTCAGGTTTGGTTGTTTTATTACTCATTTTGTTTAATAGATAGGTGTTTGTATTTGTTAGTTATGGTATTTAACCATTGTGGTTAATGTTTGTTTTACAGTGTGTTAACAAATGGTGTTTTACGCTGGTAACTGTTTAAATTATAAACCGTATTTTTGCCGGCTATATTTAAAATATGAAGTTCCCGAAATTTGCCGATCTGATATTGTTTGAGAATGATGATGTGATTGTAGTGAACAAGCCACCCTTTCTAAGTTCGCTTGACGAGCGTGAAGGGGGCGAGGTTAACTTGTTGCGGTTGGCTAAGGCTTATTGGGACGATGCCCAGATCTGTCATCGGCTGGATAAGGAAACGTCTGGTGCGCTTATCATCGCTAAAAACCCTGAGTCATATCGTATGGTATCTATGCAGTTTGAAAAACGGCAGGTAAAAAAAGTTTATCACGCGGTAATTGATGGTACACATACTTTTGAAAATCTGTTGATTGATTTGCCTATTTTAAATGTGGGCAAAGGTAATGTTACCATAAGCAGGCAGGAAGGCAAACGTGCCGAAACCTGGTTTCAGTCGTTAAAATACTTTAAGCATTATACATTGGTAGAGTGTCGCCCGGTAACTGGTCGTATGCACCAGATCCGTATACATTTGGCCACACAGCGGGCATCAATTGCTGGGGATGATATGTACAAAGGCGAGCCGGTTTTTCTGTCAAAAATTAAACGCAAATACCATTTGGGTAAAGGTCAGGAGGAATTACCTATCATGAAACGTTTTGCCCTACATGCATATGAGGTTACTTTCAAAATAAACGCCGAGACCGAGATCACTATACATGCCCCATATCCCAAAGATTTTGAAACGCTGTTAAAGCTGCTCGAAAAATTTGATAGTTAGTTAATAATATGTGTAATGTTTGCTTTTACCATGCGCAAGCGTAAATTTATATTTTATATGAAAAATATGCCTGCATGTTAAAAATGCTACGCTTAACGCTATCAATTTTATGCATATGCTGCTTTAATGCTGCTTTTTCAAAGCCTCTTATTGAAAAAGACAGCCTTTTAAATTTTATTCGGCTAAAGGATAAGGATCTGCGCGAGCAAAAATTAGTATATTATATCAAATGGCATATTCAGGATCTTCCGCTTAATGGCCTCGCTTTTAAAAAAGATTCTGTTACCAGGACAATTTCTGGCAGCAATATCGAAAACAAGCAGGCGCTGATACTTTTAATAGAGAGTATTTACCTGAAACGTCTGTTGAGATTTGATGAAGCACAGCAAGTATTAGTAAAGGCAGTTGAGGAGCAGCAAAAAAAATCAAATCACTTTTTGCTATATACGTTTTTTAGTCAACTGGCATTTATACAAACTGATGCAGGTAATGCCATTGATGCGATTTATAGCTATTCTTTGGCAAAAAATGAGGTTAAAGAACTTCATGATCCCTTTTTAGAAGCATTGCTTTACGTTAACATTTCTGATATATATTATAAAAGCGGTTTATACAGTCAATCGTTATTTTATTTAGATGAGGCACAAGACTTATGCGACAAGTATAAACTAAACTCCATCATTATTTTAAGGCTCATAAACTATAATAAAGCCGAAAACTATTTCAGGGCAGGTAAGTATGATTCATTAAGCATGTATCATGAAAAATTAAACCTGCTTAAAGATCAATCGGATAAACTATATACCTCTCAAAAACGTACCGGCTATTATTTGCTGTTGTTAAAACGTGATTATAAAGCGGCTATACCAGTTATAAATGCTTTATTAAAAGATAGCTTGTATGTAAAGGTTGATATTGATGAGCAATGCCTTGCTGACGCTTATTTTAATAACGGACAAATTGATTCGGCAAGGTATATTATAAATGAGCTGCTTGCCCGGCCTTTATTAGGCAATCATCCCGAAATAAAGTTTCATTTGTATGAGATGCTTGGTGAAATCGCTCAACTTAAAAATGATAGTAAAAAGGCCGCTTATAATTTTAAACAGGCCTTGCAGCAATCAAAACAGAATGTTAATAACCTTACACAGGTTGGGAATATATCATCGCAAGTGAAAATTAACGATGTGCAAGGCCTGTATTACGAAAACATGCTGCTTTACAAAAAAGAGCAGCTAAAACTCAGGTTTATTGTAGCCCTGGCATTTTTAATAGTTGTTGTAATAGCCATTTTTTACCGCAGCAACAGGCAAAAACGACACTATGAAAAGCTGTTATATGCAGCACAAAAGCATGAGCTTGCCACCATTAATTCGCACGAGGTACGTAATCACCTTTCAAATATATTGGGTCTGCTTGATTTGATGAATGATAAGAGTAATAAAGGGGCTGAACTTTTACAAACAAAAAATTACCTGAAATACTCTGCCGAACAATTGGATAAGGCCCTCAAAAATGTATCGCAAAAACTAAGCGATTAAGCGGATATATATTTTGCCTGTTTTTCATAATTAGTAAATTTTTTAAGTCAAAAAGCTCCTAAAATAGTCTTTATTTCAATATTTTACATTTTTGATAAAAAATCAATGATTTTAATGCTGTAAAATATGAAAATGTTAAAAAGGATATTTGTTAACCTTGTTTTTACGTATTTAAGCTTAAAAAGTAGCGTTTGTGGAAAAAAATTGTAAAAATTTCACAAAAATGTAATGATTTTTATAAAAATAATTTAAATTCGCCTTAATAATTAGTCAGATTAACAGAAAAACTATAATTAGAACCACAACTTTACAAATTAATTTAAAAATGGCAACTAAACTCGAGTACATTTGGCTTGATGGCTATAAACCAACCCAAAGCCTGCGCAGCAAAACAAAAATTGAAAAAGATTTCAGCGGTAAATTAGAAGACTGCCCGCTTTGGAGCTTTGATGGTTCATCAACTGAACAGGCACCAGGTGGCTCATCTGATTGCGTTTTAAAACCGGTTTTCATTTGTAAAGATCCTCAAAGAAAAGACGCGTTCCTGGTAATGTGCGAAGTGTTGGATTCAAAAGGTGAAGCTCATGAGTCAAACGGTCGTGCTCATATCGAGGATGATGATAATGATTTTTGGTTTGGTTTTGAGCAGGAATACTTTTTATGGGATCCTAAAACTAACAAACCTCTTGGTTTTCCGGCAGGTGGTTACCCAGGTCCGCAAGGCCCTTACTACTGTTCAGTAGGTGCAAACAATGCTTACGGTCGTGAGATTGTTGAAGAGCACTTAGACGTTTGTTTAGAAGCTGGTTTAAATGTTGAAGGTATCAACGCCGAAGTAGCAGCAGGTCAGTGGGAATTCCAGATCTTCGCTAAAGGCGCTAAAGAAGCTGGTGATCAAATTTGGGTTGCCCGTTATTTATTGGAAAGAATTGGCGAAAGCTATGGTGTTGCCATCAACTGGCATTGCAAACCATTGGGTGAATTAGACTGGAACGGTTCTGGTATGCACGCTAACTTCTCAAACACAATCTTACGTACTGCAAACAGCAAAGAAACATTTACTGCTATCTGCGAAGCATTCCGCCCAGCAGTTGCTGAGTGTGTTGCTGTGTATGGTGCTCATAACGAACTGCGTTTAACAGGTAAACACGAAACTGCTTCAATCAATGATTTTAGCTATGGTGTATCTGATCGTGGTGCTTCTATTCGTATCCCTTTATATACAGTTGATCACAACTGGAGTGGTTACCTGGAAGATCGTCGCCCTAACTCAGCTGCTGATCCATACAAAGTAGCTGCAGTTATCATCAAAACTGTAAAATCAGCGAAAGTTTAAGCCCCTTTATATACTTTAACTTCTTCCTCCGGCCCAAAAGGCCGGGGGATTTTTTTTGTTATTGCTGTTACCCTATTTCAAATACCTTCCTGATCTTATCCTGGGCAAATGCTCAACCGCTAAATTGTAAACATACACCCAGCACTCAACCGTGTTGGTACCGGTTTCAATATCTGCTTGTATCCTGATAAATAAATTGGGCTGGGCCTGGTCATCACCAAAACCCTCATAATCATCAATAAATTCCAAAATCTTTTCAGGCTCATCCATTAAATAAATGCTACCATGAACATACTCTTCACTATCGGTATCAGCAATGGCGCCGGGATAGTCGCCAATATCATAAAGCCTGCCTTTAAGTTTGCCTGGCTGCAATAGGGTACAATGCTGCTGTAAATAGGCGCCGTAACTATTGTTGTTATCAAGCAGGGTGCCATAAACAAATAAATGCGGGTTGGTTTGCTCCATTAATTAGCTGATGTTATAAACAAAGATAAGCTCAAATTCGTAATGAATATCTATAAACACTAAAGGCAATTTTTTATGTTTACATCATAATGGTTATCTTGCTAAAGTATAACCTGCCTTATATATTATACCATGAACGAGGAACAGATCAAAGCATATTTAGAAGAAAATAACATACAGAAAATAAAATTCGCCTTTGCCGATATTGATGGCGTTTTGCGTGGCAAGGTGATCCACCCTAAAAAGTTTATTGATGGCCTGCAAAGTGGTTATGGCTTTTGCGATGTAGTTTTTGGCTGGGACAGCAGCGATGCTTGTTATGATAATGTACAGCTTACCGGCTGGCATACCGGTTACCCTGATAAGCTTTGCCGTATAGATCTTTCAACATTGCGCAACATCCCCTGGCAGGATAATATCCTTTTCTTTTTGGCCGATTACAGTGATCCCAAAGGTGTTGATCTGCCGGCTTGTCCGCGCAGTTTGCTGAAGCACATCACCAAACAATGTGTTGATATGGGCTACCATGCCGAGTTTGCGCAGGAGTTTGAATGGTTCAATTTTAGGGAAACTCCACAGTCTGTCAATGACAAAAATTTTACCAATATAAATACCCTTACGCCGGGTATGTTCGGTTACTCCATACTACGCACATCAGAGAACAGTGATTTTTATTATGATCTGTTTAACCTGCTCACGCAGTTCAATATCCCTATAGAGGGTTTGCATACCGAAACCGGGCCGGGTGTATATGAAGCTGCTATATTGCATGATGAGGTTTTAAGCGCTGCAGATAAAGCTGTGCTGTTTAAAACCGCTGTAAAGGAAATTGCCTATAAACATGGCATCATGGCATCGTTCATGGCCAAATGGACCGAAACCCTGCCGGGCTGCAGCGGGCACCTGCACCAAAGCCTGTGGAGCATGGATAAAAGCGAAAACTTGTTTTACAGCGCCGGTGACGAACATAAAATGAGCGATCTGCATAAGCATTACCTTGCCGGGCAATTGCATTGCCTGCCTCATATATTACCCATGTATGCTCCCACTATAAACAGCTATAAACGCCTGGTTGAAGGCGCCTGGGCGCCAACCACCATTACCTGGGGGGTAGATAACCGCACCACAGCCCTGCGGGTGATCAATACAACACCGGCCTATACCCGTTTAGAAACCCGCATCCCCGGCTCTGATACCAACCCATATCTGGCTATGGCCGCTGCGCTGGCTTCGGGCCTTTACGGTATAAAAAATAAGCTGGCATTAAATATTCCGCAAACCATAGGTAATGGCTACCAGGATAAAAGGAACGGCGTACTGGCCACTAACCTGCATGATGCCGCTGTAACCATGCAAAACTCACCTATAGCCAAAGAGCTTTTTGGCGAAGGCTTTGTGGAGCACTTTACCCAAACCCGCCTTTGGGAGCATCGCCAATATGCTAAACATGTAACCGACTGGGAACTGAAAAGATACTTTGAGATTATTTAATTGTCTGAATGTGTCTGAACTCGGATTATACAGATTTATCAGATTCATTGGATTTTGATTTGTAAAAGGAGAAAAATCGTGGTTAATCCTTTAATCCGAAAAATCCCGGTTCAGACAAAAGGCTCAGACAAAAATAAAAATCCTAATAAATAACAATGTGGATCAACTGAAGCACGATGAAATAACCCGAAGGATCATAGGATGTGCCATGAAAGTTCATGCTGTGCTTGGTAACGGATTTCAGGAGGTAATATATCAACGGGCGCTTGAATTAGAAATGGCTTTTGAAGGCCTTGTTTTTGAGCGTGAAAAAGAAATGCCGATTTATTACCGGGAGGAGGAAATTGGAACCCGCAGAGTTGATTTTTTTGTTGAGGGATTAATAATGGTCGAGTTAAAAGCCATTATCGAGTTAGAGCCTGTTCACTTGGCTCAGGGTATTAATTATCTTGAAGCTTATAATATGGAAATTGGTTTACTCATAAACTTCGGCAGTAAATTATTAATGTTTAAACGATTATTGAATAAAAAGTTTAGACAATATTAAATTGTCTGAACCTGGATTAAACAGATTAACAGATTTATCAGATTTTTTGGATTTTGATTTGCAGGTAAAAAATCATGGTTAATCTTTTAATCTGTTTAATCTGAGTTCAGACAAAAAAGTTCAAACAAAAGGCTCAGACAAAAATTCGTTATTCGATATTATTATTTAATCTTTGTAGCCTAAATTATGTAAATGGACTATTCAGTCATAGTTAAAAAAGCATGGGAGGGTTATGATGCCTCAAAAACCATCAGGCTTATTGAAGATATCAGCGCCATGGTATCAACCAACCATGTTTATCGTATCACTTTTGATGACGACGATATTATTATTGCCAAGCTGTCTTACTTCGGTAAGTTTGAGCATTTTAAAGAAGATCACCGCATTATCCAAACATTAGCAAATAACCTGCTTTATCCGTTCGAAAACCTGCTGGCGCGCTCTTTATTAAAAAATAACCGGGTTTATATTTACCATTATAAACATGGCAAAACAGATGCTTGGGTGGTTTTTTATAATCCAACACGCATATTGCAACGCATGCCGCGCAGGCTCGATGAAAATCAGATTAAAAAACTGGGGCAGCAGGTTGGCAAGTTCCATAAAGCTTGTTCAAGGGTTAAAAATGTGTTGCCTAAATCGTCAAAAACGCTGCGTACTGATATTTCTGCGCTGTTGCACCAACTGGAGGATAACGAAGAAGAGTTTGGAACAGCCATGCAGGCCGACTTTTTAAAATATCATTGCGAAACTTTTTTAAAGAACCGCTCAAAATATAATATGAGCTCGTTCGAGATTATCCCGGTATTTATCGACTGGAATATTGGCAACTTTTCGGTTACCCCAAACCTGGAATTGTATTCGCGCTGGGATTACGACTGGTTCAGGATGAGTTACCRTGTGCTTGATTTTTACTTTTTCAGCAGGGTGGTATCTGATATTGGCGACCGTACGGTGTTTAGTTATGTGATCAACACCATGATGGAAGACCGCTTCATCATCTTTTTGAAGGAGTATCATAAAATAAACCCGCTAACCGCCGACGAGATCAGGTTTATGAAAGAGGCTTACCGCTTTTTTATATTAAATTATGTAATTAAAGATGGTAAACACTTTTTTAGCGAGCAATATGCGCAAAAGTTGCAGGCAGAGGCATTTAACGTATACCTGCCATCGGTTGACAGGGACTTTGATGCTGAAAAAATTATTGAAGCGTTGAAATTAAAATAGGCAGTGGTTTAATATTTAAGCATATTGCGACAATATTAAATTAACAACACCAAAAGCATGAAAAAAATAGACAACTTTAAATCCATTATTGACAGGYACAAGGTTGTTTTTTTTGATGCTTTTGGTGTACTGAAAAACTATGAAGGCCTGTTGCCGGGTATTGAACGTACGTTTGCTTATCTTGAACAGCAAAATAAGGAATATTATATTGTTACCAATGATGCTTCACGCAGTCCCACACAATTAGCCGAATCATACCATAAAGCCGGTTTAAACGCGATTACAGCCGACCGTATAGTTTCATCGGGCATGCTGGCCAAAGAGTATCTTGATCTTAAAGTGAACGATGGCATAGTGGCCTACCTGGGTACCGAAGATTCTGCGCATTATATTGAGCGTTCGGGCCTGCATACGCTGCCCATCAGCCAGATAGACAGCAGTAATATTGAAAAAGTGAATGCCCTGGTATTCCTGGACGATGAAGGCTTTAGTTGGGTTAATGACCTGAATAAAACCGTGAACCTGTTGCGTAAACGCACTATTCCTGCCATAGTTGCCAATACAGATCATGCTTACCCATTGTCGGTACATGATGTGGCCATAGCAATAGGGGGAATAGCCCGGATGGTGGAGAATATTGTGGGCAAGGAGTTTATTCGCTTTGGTAAACCCGATTCGCAGATGTTCATGTTTGCTTATGATCTGCTGCGCGAAAAAGGGCCTATCAGCAAGCAGGATATTGTGATGGTGGGCGACACTCTGCAAACGGATATTTGGGGTGGTAATAAATTTGGACTGGATACCGTATTGGTATTATCAGGCAATACACAACCCAAGGATGCCGACAACCGCATAACCGCAACCGGCATTGTGCCAACCTATATTTGCGATTCGGCCGTTGTGGAATACGACGAGCTGGGGTTTTAGGTTGATCACACATTAAATTTTACCCCTGTGTCCTCATCACAGGGGTTCAGAAAAAATAAAAACGTTGTCATTTCGACGAGGAACGAGGAGAAATCTTATATGACCTGCAAATTCGCTTTGTATATTATATAAGATTTCTCTTTCGCGCCACCCTCATTCCTCCCGCAGGCTCTTTCGAAATGACATTTTTTGAAAAGTCGCATCCAAATAAATTAAAATGTCTTCCTGACAAATAAATTCATTTTAAATGTATGTCTTACATTTATTTTTTTATTTTTGGATCGATAAAGGCATTAGCCCCATGCCTGTCGCCAACAAAACCTAATTAATTTAAACTTGATGAGTAACGAAAACTTTGATCTGAAAGAGCATCCGCACAGCCGTTTGAATATTTTAACCGGCGACTGGATATTAGTATCCCCGCACCGTACAAAACGACCCTGGCAGGGTAAGGTAGAAGCTGCCCAGGCCGATGAAAGACCCGAATACGACCCCAACTGTTACCTGTGCCCCGGCAATAAAAGAGCCGACGGGAGTGAGAACCCTGATTACGAAGGCAGCTATGTTTTTACCAACGACTATTCGTCCTTATTGTTAAATACGCCGGATGGCGGGCTTAATGATGATGAACTGCTGGTAGCCAACAGTCAGCGGGGGATTTGCAGAGTGATCAGTTTTTCGCCGCAGCATGACCTTACACTGCCCCAAATGGAAACCAAAGATATCAGGAAAGTGGTTGATGTATGGCAAACAGAATACCAGGACCTGGCAACCTACCCATGGATAAAGCACATCCAGATATTTGAGAACAAAGGCGATATTATGGGCTGCAGTAACCCGCATCCGCATGGCCAGATCTGGGCGCAAAACAGCATCCCGGTTGAAGTGGATAAGGAAACCCAGCAGCAAAAAAACTATTTTGAGCAAAAAAGCCGCAGTCTGCTTGGCGATTATGTAAAGCTGGAGTTAAAACGTCAGGAACGCATCATTTTTGAGAACGAGCATTTTGTTGTACTGGTACCTTTTTGGGCAGTATGGCCATATGAAACCATGATAGTAAGTAAAAGACAAATCACCAGTTTGTTGTATTTTACTGAGGATGAAAAAACAGCCCTGGCTGATGCCATTAAACGCCTCACAGTAAGATATGATAATATGTTCGAAACGTCGTTTCCATACTCATCAGGTATGCACCAGGCGCCGGTAAACATGGGCGAGCATCCGTACTGGCACTGGCATATGCATTTTTACCCGCCATTATTGCGGTCGGCAACAGTTAAAAAATTTATGGTGGGTTATGAGATGCTGGCTAATCCGCAGCGTGATATTACTGCCGAGTTTGCCGCCGAAAAATTAAGAAATTTAAGTGAAGTGCATTATAAAGTGAAGGGATAAGTAAAAAATATTAATTTTAAACCAACAATATAAACCATCTCCTTTATGAACCAATTATTTAAAAACCTCTCCTTTGTAATCTTGCCGGCCTGCGTATATTTGGCCGCCTGTAATCAATCATCTGACAAGAAAAAAACAACTATGACGGATAGCACCCAAACACCAGCCTCTGCATTCGAAAAAACAATCGATGGAAAACAAACACATTTGTACACCCTTAAGAACAAAAATGGGATAGTCGCAACGTTTACCAATTACGGTGGCCGTATAGTAAGCCTGCTGGTACCTGATAAAAATGGTAAGCTTACTGATGTAGTTTTAGGTTTTGAGAGTGTGGAAGGTTTTGAAAAATCGATCGAACCTTATTATGGTGCTACCATTGGCCGCTATGGAAACCGCATAGCCAAAGGCAAATTTAAAATTGATGGTACAGAATATCAGTCGTCCATAAATAATCCGCCTAATACGCTGCATGGTGGCAAAAACGGCTACCAGAGTGTAGTATGGGATGCCAAACAAATTGATTCCTCAACATTGGAACTTACTTATCTGTCAAAAGATATGGAAGAAGGTTTCCCTGGCAACCTGAGTGTGAAAGTTATTTATAGCTTAACTGATGATAACGAGTTTAAAGCGGTTTACGAAGCCACAACCGATAAAAAAACCGTAGTGAACTTAACCAACCATGCCTTTTTTAACCTTAATGGCGAAGGCAGCGGAACTATTCTTGATCACCTGGTACAAATTGATGCCGATAATTATGTTCCGGTTGATTCTACCCTGATCCCAACAGGTAAAATTGAAAATGTACATGGTACTCCGTTTGATTTTACAAAACCAACTACCATTGGCCAAAGGATAAATGATAACAACGTGCAACTAAAAGATGGTAAAGGTTATGACCATAACTACGTACTGAACAAACACGATATTAAAACCCCTATAGCCACCGTAATTGGTGATAAAAGCGGTATAAAAATGGAAGTATTTACCGAGGAGCCAGGCTTACAGTTTTACAGTGGCAACTTTATGCAAGCCAAAAATGCCATGAAACGCGGTATAAAAGACGAATTCCGTACCTCATTTGCTATGGAAACACAGCATTATCCTGATTCGCCAAACCAACCGCAGTTCCCGTCAACCGAACTTAAACCAGGCCAGGTTTACAAAACACAATCGTTATATAAATTTTCGGTAGTTAAATAAGCCGGAGGGTTTCCTTAATAACAAAAAATGTCCT
>NZ_JBFUJG010000140.1:0-11810 GCF_056401495.1 Mucilaginibacter sp. P4_E8 | reverse complement strand
GATCCATTTTATTTACAAATGGATAGGTAAATCATCCGAAAAAGGGAACAACCTTATTATTGACGAAATTCATACCCCAGGCTGCGGCGTACCTAAACGCATGGCCCCCATTGTGCTCATTACAACCATCATCACCCATCTTTTTGGTGGCTCGGCAGGGCGCGAAGGTACAGCTGTGCAAATTGGCGGCAGCATAGCCCAAATGTTTGGCAAATGGTTTAAACTGAACGAAAAAGATACAGCCATTATCCTCATAGCTGGTGTGGCAGCGGGTTTTGGTGCTGTTTTTGGCACACCCTTAACCGGGGCCATATTTGCCATGGAGGTACTCACCATTGGGCGAATCCAATACGATGCCTTGCTGCCCTGCCTTATAGCCAGCATTGTTGGCGATGTAACTGTAGCTGCATGGGGTGTTCATCATACCGCTTATCATATTGACGCTTTTGCTGCTGTGCCACATTGGTTTTCGGCCTACTTGTCATTTGATTTTGTACTGCTCTTTAAAATTATTATTGCCTCTGTAGCGTTTGGGTTGGCCAGTTACCTGTTTGCCATTATGGTGCATAGTATTAAAACCTTTTTTGTTAAACGGGTATCCTTACCCTGGCTTATACCTGTATTGGGCGGACTCATCATTATTGGCCTTACCACCCTTATTGGAAAACCGGATTACCTAAGTTTAGGCATTGATCCGGAACATGCGGGGACAGTTACCATTCCATCAGCTTTTCATGCCGGAGGCGCTGATTCCTGGAGCTGGTTGTGGAAAACCATTTATACCACAGTTACGCTGGCCACCGGGTTTAAAGGAGGCGAGGTTACCCCGCTTTTTTATATCGGCGCTACGTTGGGTAACACCTTATCGGTATTGATGAATGCACCGGTAAGCCTTTTTGCTGCATTAGGTTTTATAGCAGTTTTTGCGGGGGCAACAAACACACCGCTGGCCTGCACCTTTATGGGAGTGGAGCTTTTTGGCGGACAGTATGCCTTGTTTTTCGCGGTGGCTTGCTTTACGGCCTACTTTTTCAGCGGGCATTCAGGTATATACAGTGCGCAGCGTATCGCAGTGCCAAAAGTATCTGGTACCCGCTTTTCAGATTCGGCTACCCTGTCAGAAGCCGGCGCCCGGAGGCAGAGCTATGTGCAAAAAAAGGCAGCTAAGTACGGGTTGGGAGGTAAAGGGAAAAAGGAAAGTTGAGGGCACAGATCACTTCATTAGAACAAAGCAAATAACAGGCTTGTCATTCTGAGGTATAAAAACCAGTAATATCTAAAGGTTAAATGACGAAGGAAGCGGAGGGTTGTGTGGTTTCCCTCTTGAGAGAGTAATAGCCTATGAAAAGACAGCATCTATACTAATTCAAGAGGTGTAGCCCCTAACGGGGCAAAAAACCTTTTGATTTTATTTCTACAAATATGTAGTCCCTACGGGACATAGAGCAATAATTTAAGCTGCAAATGTGGCTGTATTTCATGTCCCGTAGGGACTACATATTTGTAGAAAATAATTGTAAAAATTTGGTGTGCCCCGTAGTGGGCTACCCTTTTGTCATATGATGGGCTATTCCCCTCTTGAGAGGGGTGGAGGGGTGTGTCCTTTTCATCGCACGTATAAACACACCCCTGCCACCCCGATTCCTACGCGCCCCCTCTCAAGAGGGGAACTAAAAATAAACACGTCATGGGTAGGAACGAAGAACTATTTCTTGAACGTAGTGAAAAATCTAATCGCTAAATAGATCCTTCGTTCCTCAGGATGACAAGTGATTTTGATGTATTAATCCAACTAATTGCCCGGTTTTTTAGCCGGACTTTTCACTGTATCCTTAACGGCTTTTATATTATCCTGCGGCTTTCCTGTGCCTGTTTTGTTGGTGGTATCCTTAATGGCTTTTATTGATGGCAAACTTACCGCTCCAGCTTTGCTTGTTGTATCCTTAACTGCCTTTATTGCAGGTAATTTCCCTGCACCCACTTTGCTTACCGTGTCTTTTGCAGTTTTAACGGGTTGCGGTTTGGAGGTATCCGTCTTGAGCTGTGTTGTATCCTTGCCTGGTTTTTTCAGGCTATCTGTTTTGAGCTGTGTTGTATCCTTGCCCAGCTTTTTCAGGCTATCTGTCTTGGCTTTAGTTAAACTATCAGGTTTTTCTTTAGGCGACGGTTTTACTGCCGATACTTTTTTATGCCGCGATGGGATAATGGATTCCTTCGACACCGGTCTGTCCTTGGGTTTCCAGATAAAGCCTTTCAACACCTTATCATCATCCGATACTTTATTTATCGGTATATACCTGTTTTCGGGTTTGGTTAAAAACGTGATATCTGACACCTTGCTATCCTTAAAAGTAGAGCTGATACGGCTGCTGAGTGATCGTTGCATACCGGCAACTTTGCCACTATCCCGCTTAAAATAAATACTTTCGGCATTTACAGCTACATACATTTTATGGAGCTTGTCGTTTTTAAAGAAGCCCCGCATTTTTCTGCCCGATGACTGATTAAAATGGACGGAATCGTCCTTTTCGATATTAACAATAAAGGCGGATGGAAAAAGCTCTATATTATCCAGTTTCTTGTTGCGCATCTGCAGGTAAACCGTATCGCCCGAAAGTTGTGAGCCTTCTGTCCAAAACATCGGTTTAACATAACACCGTATGGTTGAATCGCTGTTGCTGTAAAAAATAGAGTCGGCCTTGCCCTGCAGATCCGATTTAAATATTTTGGCATGATGATGTGCAATTAATATCCGCACCCTGGCCGTATCGCTAATATTAAACTCGCGGGTTGCAAAAACCGGATCTTTTTTCATGGCTATCCGCCGCACACTGTCCTGTTTTGCTTTTCGCAAGGCGGTTACCACATCTTTTTTTATCTGTGTTGAATCAACTTTAGGCTTCCCGAAAATATAAGGGTGTAAATAAGTGGTATCCTTGGGGATGCGCAATGATACTGTTGGCATTCCCTTAAGCTTTGCATTTAAAACAGCCAGTTTCAGGCCCAATTCTGAAGTGTCCCTGAAATGCAACAAACGCTGTTGTTCCTGGTATATCTTCAGGTTTTTATAGGTCATGATCTGGGTTTCAAGCGTGTCGGCGGTCATGAATATCGAATCGCGCTTTATTTTTTCAGGCTGCTTGCCGGTATCTGCAGGTACTTTTTTACTATCCTTATTGAGCGTAATATTTTTATTTTTCAAAGCCAGCGCCCTAACAGCTGAGTCTGCTTTTGCAGAGTCGGCCTTATTGATCACTTTGGGCTTAAGATCTGCTGCCATCTTTGCCATGTTAGTGATGTCTTTAGCATTAGCAGGTGGCTTTACATTTTTGTTTTGATTAGCAAGTGCCCTTACAGCCGCATCAGCTTTTGCAGAATCTGCCTTGCTTATTACTTTGGGGAAATTTTTAGCATCAGTTGGTATTTTTACATTTTTGTTTTCTACAGCCAGCGCCCTAATGGCCGAATCCGCTTTTGTAGAATCAGCTTTATTTACTATCCCTTTAGGCTTAAGGTCCTGTGCCATTTTTGCCATATTGGTAACGCTTATAGAGCCAGGAGGCACTTTAATTTTTTTAGGGTCGGTTGGAGGAACTTTAGCAATAGCCGAATCTGTTTTGGTGGTATCCTTTTGTTCGGTTATCATCACCACATAGGCATACTGTGTAACCACGGTACGCTCATCGGCCTTATAATAGGTACCGAGGTCGCCTTTGAGTGTTATTTTCTGTTCGGTATCATTAAAGGTGATGTTTTTAACCGCGCGGCCGTATCCTTTTAGCCTGTCGTAAAACAAACTGTCGCCCTTTAATGATTTGGTGCCCTGCTTATACAAATTATGCTTGCCAAAAAATGCCTGCTCGGTTACGGTGTTATACAAACCGTTTTCGGTATACAAGGTATCCTTATCTTTTTTGCCGTAAATATTGGTAGGCCCGTAAAAATAGGCGATCCGGGTGCCTGTATTATACCTGAGGGTATCATTTTTAATAATGGCATCAATGGTAGTGAGCACCACATCATAACGAAAATAGGAGTCGCGCGACTTAGCAAAGTAATACCCATTTTTACTGGTGAGCACGTTATCCTTATTCACCAGTTTGCCGCCACTGGTGTAGGTACCTATGCGTGTGGCTGTATTATAGGTAAGGTAATTGGTTGTTAGTGTGGCGTCCCTATCAACCATTTTTACATTATCGGTTAATATGGCCAGCTTCGTGTTGCCATTATAATTCAGCTTATCCGAAAAAATGTTCAGCGTATCGCCCTGGTTTATATTTACATTACCAAAGGCGTCAAAGGCATTATCCTGCGGGTAAAAGTAGGCACTATCAGACCGTAAGGTAGAAAAATCTTGCTTAAATGTGCCTTTATATACCTTAATTACATCGCGGCCTTTAATTTTAGTACCCGTACTGCTTTCTGATTGTATTAAATTTACAATTGATTTTTTTTGCTTTTGGGCCATAGCAGCGCCCGCTAACATCAATAACAAAAAGCTTAAAACATATTTCCTCACGTTGGCAAAATTAGTTTTTTGTTGGGGTTATTAAATTAATAATTTTGGTGAATGCTACCAGTTAAACAGTTTGCCCGTTTTATTGAACAAAATACTTTGTTTACGCCTAACAGCAAAATTTTAGCTGGAGTAAGCGGTGGCATGGATTCTGTTTTAATGACCCATTTATTAAAAGCTGCCGGCTTTAACTTTGGCATCGCCCATTGTAACTTTCAGCTGCGCGATGACGAAGCCCTGCGCGACCAGGAATTTTGCAATAGCCTGGCTAATCAACTTCGTGTACCTTTCCATACCATCAATTTTGATACCCGGAATTATGCGGCAGATAATAAGGTATCTATCCAGATGGCCGCGCGCGAACTGCGTTATCAATGGTTTGATGCCGTTTGCCAGCAATCAGACTACCAGCTTGTTGCGCTGGCACATCACCAAAACGATACAATTGAAACAATATTGTTAAACCTCACCCGTGGAACCGGCATTGCTGGGCTGCATGGTATATTACCCAAAAATGGCCGGTTGGTGCGCCCCATGCTATTTTTAAACCGCGACGAAATAGCAACCATTGTTGCCGATAACAATTTAACTTATGTAGAAGATAGCTCCAATGTTTCGACAAAGTATGCCCGCAATAAAATACGGTTGGAGGTGATACCTAAACTAAAGGAGCTGAACCCAAGCCTCGAAAAAACTTTTGAAAGCAACCTGAAACACTTCCGCGACCTGGAAATACTGCTCGAAAACCAGGTGGATGGCTTAAGGAAAACCTTAATTAAACACGGGCCCGATGGTATATATTTATTACTTGATGAGGTAAAGCAATTAAACCCAGTGCGCTTATTGCTGTTTAAGTTATTACAGGAATACGGTTTTAATGAAACCTCCGTTGATGATCTGGTATCTGTATTGGATAAACATTCGGGGCGGGTGTTTGAATCAGACAGGTTTATATTGATACTTGACCGCGATAGGCTGGTGCTGCAAAAAAGAACAAGCGGGGAGCCGGGAGTTGTGCTTATTGCCGAGAAAACCCACGAGGTACATTACGGCAATTACAAGTTGAATTTATTGCATGATGATAGCCCGCTGATTGTTAAGGACAACCCAATGGCGGTATCTATTGATTCGGCATTATTGATATTTCCTTTAACGTTGAGGGCCTGGCAGGAGGGTGATTATTTTTATCCCCTGGGCATGAAAGGACGGAAAAAACTAAGTGATTTTTTTATCGGACAAAAGATCGCGCTACATCAAAAAAATGAAATCCCTTTGCTGGTAAATGGCAATGGCGATGTGATATGGGTTGGGGGTTATCGGCCCGATGAAAGGTATAAAGTAAACAATAACACTAAAAAAGTTACTATCTTCGAATTGTATAAATTAAGATGAGCGATAAAACCACCTTTGTAGAAAAACAATATCTCGGCCGGGAATTTATACCTATTACAATACGCCTGGTTTTGGCCATGTTTTGCTTTGCTGCCTATTTTTTTACTGATGAGCGTGAACGCAACGGCGACCTGCTGGTGGTGGTTGGTTTTGCTATTATCATCATATCCATTATCATGGGGTTTTTGCTTCATTTTGGCACCCGTGTTGAAAATAAAAGTATACTGCTTAATGGTTTATGGACTGCCCGCCTGGTAAAAATTGACCTGAACAGTATTGTGAAAGTTGAAAAGGGATCATATAGCCGCTACCTGTTCAACAACCCGGTATATAACCTGCACACTAAAGGAACTATCCGCTTTTATGCCGCCGGTAATGATGCTATTCATTTAACCGACAGGGATGGCTTGCTCTATATCATCGGCTCTCAGCATGCCAATGAATTTTTAAGAGCGATACAGGACGAAATGAAAAAATAGGAATGACAGCAGGTTCCCCTACTGCCATTTTATCAATTGTTGCTTGGTAATGCTTATTTCATATAGGGGAAATTTCTGGAAACTTTCCGCATTTGACTTTCAATTACATCGTCTGTAGATGTTAGCAAACCTTCGTTCATGCTTTTAGTATACCTCCACAAAGTTTCTCCATCAGTCCCGTTGGCTATCTGCATGGTAATAATGCCATTACCTGTTTTACCCCCAAAGCCAAATAGCGCGGTTGTAACAATTGCTCCGGCCTCTGATCTGGTAGTTGCCTGTGAGTAGGATCCATAAATTACGGCATCTACACCCAGTATTTTGGCTATTTCATCTTTGGTATGATAGTCAAGACTATCCAAAAGTTTGTTCTTAAGCAAAAGGATATTTGTTTTTTCTACATCCTGGAAAGTAACAGTGTAATCGCTAACACGGCGAAGCAAATAAGTATACATGCTTGCCTGGATAGATTTCCCAGATTTTAATTCCTCTGCTTTATTAGCAGCGGGGTCGTATCCTTTGGGCTGTTTTTTATAAGTGATACTTACTACAAATGGTAAAATAGCCACCGTTTTTTGGGTTTTGATAGCCGTTTTCAAGTTAGGGCTTTCAAAAATTTGTTTTTGTGCAGACGCCTTAAAAGCAATAAGACAAATAATGATAAGAGTTAAGGTTTTTTTCATTTTAATAAATTTTGATGCGAAGATGCTAAAACATTTGCAACGGCTTCATAATCATAGAAAAGAATTAAAATCCAAAATTTATTGCATTGTAAAGTTTATGTTATATCAAACATTGTTTACTTAAATCTATTTATATCAGTTTATCGAAATGTATATCTTTAAGCCGCAATGTTTAAAATGACCCCAAAAACAATAAATGCCATTACATTAATACTGGTGGGCATAGTTACTATTATTTATACAGGCTGTAATAATGCAAGCTCAAGCAATAGTAAAAAGGAGCTTATATCGTTTAAATCATTTAATGGCATAAGTTACAGCGAGGTGGCCAGACGCCAGCTAAACGGCCTGTCATTTAATGAATATGGTTACCAGCTGGAGCCGCAATGGAAGCTACAGTTTGTTTCTGACGATTCGGTGAGCATTTACAGCCCCACAAAAAAACAATTCATCAACTTTCCGCTTACCCGCGGTTATGATTCTGTTTTTAACGCCGCACGGTCATGGCTCAAAATTAAAAAGATGAGTAAAGACAGCATCGTGATGGAGATACTCAAGGCCCGGGGCGACTCTATTGATATTTCGGGTGCTAAGGTTTATATGCTTTTTTATGCCGATAATTATGTAAAGAACGTTTTGCATACCGATACAGCTACACTCAGGCATCCCAGCCGTAAGGATACTTTATTTGTAAAATCATTGGTAGTAAAGGCTAATAAAAATATTACCAAAGCATTCGCTGCCCGGCAGCCAGTTCAATTAATAAGTAAAAGTCCTTTGGTAACCATAAAGCAGTGGCATACTAAGCCCGACATTATGAACAATTTCGACTCGTCAGATGATTATCTTGATCCTACGTTTGATATTACTATTAATAAAGCGTATCAGGATTTTAATTATTCGTTTTCGGTATATGTTGATAATAAGGGGCAAATGTATTACCGGATACCACTGATTGACTTTATGGGAGATAAGGATGCTAAGCGATCATATATAAGTATTTCACAAAGTATCATGAACAGCTATCTTAAATATTACCTGAAAGTAATGCCTGGTACAACATTGGGTATGCCGCATGCAAGCGTTATATCTGTGCATGTAGAAGGGAAAGTGGCGGCACCATCTATCGCCAAAAATTAAACGTTCAAAATATATTATAATAAAAACGCGTCATTACCAACAGGCCATGACGCGTTTTACTTTCCCGATGGGGAATCTTTTACATTTTTAAGCCTATCTCTCTCAAACGCTCGTCCAGGTATTCGCCTGCAGTAATGTCTGGATATAATTTAGGGTGTTGTGCATTAATGCAGGTTTCCAGGCTGGTAAGGTCCATGTCTGATACCGGGTGCAGGAAAAACGGAACCGAGAAACGGGAGTTTTTCATAAGCTCGCGCGGTGGGTTCACTACCCTATGCGTGGTTGATTTAAGTTTGTTGTTGGTTAAGCGTTGCAGCATATCGCCTACATTAACTACCAGATCTTCGCCATGGGCTTTAACCGGGAACCAGGCGCCCTCGCGGGTAAGCAGTTCCAAACCATCGGCACTTGCGCCAATAAGCAGGGTAATGAGGTTTATATCCTCGTGCGCGCCGGCACGTACCGCATCATCAGGAACCGAATCAGGATCAAGGATAGGGAAGTAATGTAAGGTGCGCAGTATGGAGTTTCCATTATGCACCTTATCATCAAAATAGTTTTCGTCTAAATTTAAATAAACCGCAATAGCCCTGAGCAGGTGGGTACCCGCGCTTTCCAGCTTTTTATATACTTCACGTGTGGTAGTATTAAAAGCGGGCAGTTCATCAACTACTATATTATCAGGATATTGCTCCTTAATGGCCGAGCCATCTGTAACAGTTTGGCCTATCTGCCAAAATTCTTTCAGATCGGGTGTTTTAAATCCTTTGGCAGTTTCCTTGCCCTTACCGGTATATCCCCGCTGACCAGCAAGGCCGGGTATTTCATATTTTGATTTGGTGGCATCGGGCAAAGCAAATAAAGCCTTTACCTGTTCGTAAAGCTCATCTATCAATTGTTTGCTCAGGCCGTGATTGGTGATGGTTACAAAGCCGGTTTCATTAAATGCCTTGCCAATATCATCTGAAAATTGCTTGCGGTCGGCCGCGCTGCCATTTATATAAGTGCTTAGATCAAGCCTTGGGATATTTACTGTGCTCATGGTAATAGTATGGATAATGAAACGTAAAATTATTTAAATTTTAATATAGCATATGCAAGGTATAAATAAAAAAAATGAAGACCTGCTAACTACGCCAAAACAATATTTACTAACGAAACAATTCTTGGTTTAAATGTTTTACATTAAACGTTTTAGGATTTTTTTGGTCATACCTATGTATATTAATCATTTTAAACCTGATAGAAAATGAAATTTATAAAGAAAATATGCGGTTTAAGTTTAATAGCATTTTTAATAATGCTGGCCGCTCCAAATAAAACCCGGGCACAGGAAGGTGGATATGTTTCTGACCAGGAGTTTTATGATGAATTGGATCCTTACGGTACCTGGGTTGATGATCCTACCTATGGTAACGTTTGGATACCAGATGCCGAAGATGGATTTAGGCCCTACGCTACACGTGGCCATTGGGTGGTAACAGATTATGGTAACACCTGGGTTTCTGATTACCCATGGGGATGGGCAACTTTTCACTACGGCCGCTGGCGCTATGACGATTATTACGGATGGGAATGGATTCCTGGCCATGAATGGGCACCTGCCTGGGTTAACTGGCGCAGTGGTGGTGGTTATTATGGATGGGCCCCTTTACAACCCGGTATAAGTATCGACCTGTCATTTGGTAACAGTTACCGTGTGCCCGATTATTATTGGGTATGTGCTCCGCAGGCTTATATAAACCGCCCTAATATTTATAATTATTATGTGCCACATACCCGGGTAGTTAACATCATAAACCGCACCACCGTTATTAACAATACTTATGTTTACAATAAGCGCACTTACGTAACCGGACCGCGTGTTGATGAGGTTAGACGTGTTACCCGTCAAAATGTACAAGTTTACAGGGTTAATAATGTAAACAGGCCAACCAGGGAAACAAGCATTACTAATAACAGGCTTAATATTTATCGCCCTGAAATTAAAAGAACACCTGATGCGCGCCCTGCAAGGGTAGTGAACGCAACCGAATACAGAAAGGAACATCCTAATGAAGGTATTGCTCACAGAGTTGGCGGACAGGCAACTGTAAACCGTGGTAACGCCGCAAGACTGGCACAGGTTGCAAAAAGCGATAACAACAACTTAGTAAAGGTTAATAATAACAGACCATCAAGACAGGGGCAACCGGATAACAAGCGCCCAGATCAGCCAAATGCAAGACCCGGGCAACCGGCAAACCAACGCCCTGCACAGCCAACAGGCTCAGGACAACGAACCGGACAGCCTGATGTAAAACAGGCTCAACAGCAACGTCTGCAGCAACAAGAAGAACAAAATAAGCAACAAGCAGCTCAACGTCAGCAGCAACAGGAAGAACAAAAGAAACAACAGGCAGTAAGGCGCCAGCAGCAACCTGATGAGCAAAAGCAACAAGCAGCTCAGCGCCAGCAACAACAGGATGCACAGCGTCAGCAGCAATTACAGCAACGTCAGCAACAACAGGAAGAACAAAAGAGAGAGCAGGCAGTAAGGCGCCAGCAGCAGCCTGATGAGCAAAAGCAACAAGCAGCTCAGCGTCAGCAACAACAGGATGCACAACGTCAGCAGCAATTGCAGCAACGTCAGCAACAACAGGAAGAACAAAAGAGAGAGCAGGCAGTAAGGCGCCAACAGCAGCCTGATGAGCAAAGGCAACAAGCAGCTCAGCGTCAGCAGCAGCAGGAAGCGCAGCATCAACAACAAGCAGCTCAGCGCCAGCAGCAGCAGGAAGAGCAACGTCAACAGCAAGCGGCACAACGCCAGCAGCAGCAGGAGGCTCAACGTCAGCAGCAAGCGGCACAACGCCAGCAACAGCAGGAAGAGCAACGTCAGCAGCAACAGGCACAACGCCAGCAGCAGCAACAGGCTCAGCGTCAGCAGCAGCAGGAAGCACAGCGTCAGCAGCAACAGGCTCAGCGTCAGCAACAGCAGGAAGCACAGCGTCAGCAGCAACAGCAACAACGCCAACAGCAGGATGCCCATCGGACAAAACCGCAGCCTCCTAATAATTAATACAGATTTTAATTATAATAGCACAGCACATATAAACCAATCCGGTTTATATGTGCTATTTTTATGATTCATATATGAGCCACAAAACCCTATGAAATTCCTATTTCCTAAACGATCTTTTACCTTTTTTATCATCTTATTTTTGTTTTCAGTCGCTTTTGATAGCAAAGCCCAGGGTGTTTCAAAAACTACTGTTAAACGATCAACTCAAATTGATTTTATCGAAAATTCATGGAGTGAGGCATTGAAACAGGCCGCCGCTCAACACAAATATATTTTTGTTGACGCATACGCCACCTGGTGCGGCCCTTGTAAAATGCTTAAGGCCACCACATTTAAAAACAATAAAGTGGCTGCTTTTTATAATAGTAACTTTGTTAATGTTGCTATTGATATGGAAAAAGGACAAGGGCCAGCCCTTGCAGCACAATGGGGTTTACGCGCCTATCCAACAATGATCATTTTTGATGCTAAAGGAAAGCCGGTTTTGGGAACAGTAGGTTTTATAGGAGCCGATGACCTGGTGAAGTTTGGTGTAAAGG
>NZ_JBFUJG010000139.1:0-12015 GCF_056401495.1 Mucilaginibacter sp. P4_E8 | reverse complement strand
GTCTTATTGGGTCAGGCGAGCGTAAAATGAATGTGTTTTGATAAATTGTTGCGTTAACTATAGATTAATTAGTATTAATAATCAATGTTTTATGATTGTTATATAAAGTTTTAGTTCTTTATTTCAAATATAATTCAGAATCAATCAAATATAATTCAGAATTAAACCGCTAAGGTTTATTGGTTTAAACCGTTATTGCTTGAACGTGAATTTTTTCATGCGATATAAGAACAAGGTACTTCAAATAAGCAAAAAACATTCCTTCAGGTTTTGAGGTAAAAAAAATAGAATTTGGAAAAAAGGATAAAAAAATGCATTTAAATACTATAAAAGCATTGAAATTTGAGCTTTTTATTAGGTGTAACTCCCACACGGATTTCAATATTAAAAGCTTTTTTTTGCGATTATTTTAAAGAATAAATGTGCAATTGACCATTGTAAAAAACATGTAAGTTTTTTGTTAAAAAAAATGCAAAAGTGCTTAACACTATTGCAACATCAGGTTTACAATTTAAATTTGTTATACCCTAATTAATTTAAAATGATAAGCCAGTTAACATTAGAGCA
This sequence comes from Mucilaginibacter sp. P4_E8, assembly GCF_056401495.1. NCBI lineage: Bacteria > Pseudomonadati > Bacteroidota > Sphingobacteriia > Sphingobacteriales > Sphingobacteriaceae > Mucilaginibacter > Mucilaginibacter sp. P4_E8. The sequence continues at coordinate 11,448 of NZ_JBFUJG010000139.1, read as the reverse complement.
AAAACTGCAAGGAGTAATTTTAGTGATTATTTGCTTTGTTGCCGTAGCCAACTACTTGATTAAGTAAGAGCCAAGCCGAACAGTGAGAGAAAATTTAAGGTGCTTTTTAAGCACCTTTTTTTTGCAATAAAATGTAAATTTAATATTAAGAAGTCCTCGTTTGCCCATTGCCTTTAACTATCCATTTATAGCTGGTTAGTTCATCAAGGCCCATGGGGCCTCGGGCATGTAGTTTTTGGGTACTGATACCTATCTCGGCACCTAAGCCAAATTGGGCGCCATCTGTAAATGCAGTTGATACATTGGCATAAACCGCAGCTGCATCCACATCATTTAAAAACGTAGCTATGTTACCGGCATCTTCAGAAATAATAGCCTCACTATGCTTTGAGCCATTTACAGCTATATGTTCAAGCGCCTGTTTAAAATTATCGACCGTTTTAACCGCCATTTTCATCGACAGAAATTCTGTACCAAAATGTTCTGGCTGGGCTTTATGCAGCAGATCTGCAGGGTAGTTGCTTTTCAGGGCTATATAAGCTGTTTCGTCAGCAAATAATTCTACCTGTTTTTTCTTTAAAATATGGGTAAGTCGGGGCAGGTCATTAATACGGCTGGAGTGAATAATTAAACAATCAAGCGCATTACATACGCTAACCCGACGTGTTTTGGCATTAGCAATAATTTCTGCACCCTTTTCCAGGTCGCCCGATTCATCAAAGTAAGTATGTACTATGCCTGCACCGGTTTCAATAACCGGCACTTTGCTATTATCCCGTACAAAGTTTATCAACGATTGGCTTCCGCGGGGAATTAATACATCTACATATCCAATGGCGTTTAATAATGCGGCGGTGGCTTCACGGTCGGCGGGCAGGAGGGTTGCTATATTGACATCCAGCCCGTGTTTAAGCAATACTTTATGGATAACCGATATGATGGCCCTGTTTGAGAAGTCGGCATCGCTACCGCCCTTTAAAATGCTAATGTTGCCGGTTTTAAAACAAAGGGCAAACACATCAAAAGTAACATTGGGCCGCGCTTCATAAATAACGCCGACAACACCCAACGGAACCCGGACTTTTGTAATGGACAGGCCATTTGGCATATTGGTTTCTGAAAGTTGCTTACCCAAAGGGCTATCCAAATGTGCAATATTTACCATGTCGCCGGCAATAGCTTCGATTCTTGCCGCGGTGRGTTTTAGCCTGTCATATTTGGGATCGGCCGGGTCCATACGGTCAAGGTCCTTTTGGTTCTCGGCCAATAGGTGATCAGTTTGGGTTATAGCTTCGGCAGCCACATCCTGTAATACCTGATTTATTAAAGCAGGAGCGAGGGTTGGTTTTCTGCCGGCTACAAGCGCGTTTTGGAAATAGATATCGTAATTCATATAATGTTAACCCTGTAAATAAAGATAATCATAATGCACTAAGGGCTTTTGATTTTTTTGCCCTATTCTTTCCTTTGCCTTATCAGCCCCATACTCGGCAATACCTAAACCCACCAGTTTATCTTTTTCATCAACCAATTTAATAATGTCACCTTTCTTAAAGTCGGTTATTACCTTAATAATACCTACAGGCAATAAACTGGTGGCTTTGCTTGATATAAGKGCGGCTTTAGCGCCATCATTAACTTTTACGGTGCCTGTGGCCGATTTTTCAGAGTGAGCTATCCATTTCTTTTTGCCCGAGGCTGTTTTATTTGGAACAAAACGGGTATGGATAACTTTATTCTCCAGTACATCAGTTAAAATATTATCCCTTGTTCCATTGGCAATATGTACGGCAATGCCTAACTGGGCGGTTTTTTGCGACATGGTTGATTTAGTGATCATGCCGCCACGGCCAAACTGCGAGCGGCCCGACGAAACGAATGTTGCAAAATCGACTACTGATCCGCTAACCTCTTCAATTACTACTGAACCAGGGGCTTTGGGGTCGCCATTATAAATGCCATCAACATTGGTTAAAACAATAAGTGCCTGTGCGTTCAGCATAGAGGCTATAAGACCCGCCAGTTCATCATTATCCGTAAACATCAGTTCTGTTACCGATACCACGTCATTTTCATTAACAACGGGAATCACCTGGTGTTGCAGCAATAGCTCTAAACAGTTTTTCATGTTCAGGTAATGCATCCTGTCCCTGAAATCCTCTTTGGTAACCAGCACCTGCGAACAAAGGATATTAAAACGTTCAAAAAGATTAGAGTAGGTATTGATCAGCTTAACCTGACCAATGGAGGCCAGCAATTGTCTTGCGGCAATGGCATCATATTTTTCTGAAATGGTTATCAGGCTTCTGCCCGAAGCTACTGCCCCTGATGAAACAAGGATCACCTCCTTACCTTGTTTTTTTATCGCGGCTATTTGCTCAACTAAATGCTCAATCCGTTGCAGATCGGGGAGGCCGTTTTCCTGGGTAAAAACGTTTGACCCAATTTTAATGATGATGCGCTGATAATTAAAGGACATTGTAGTTAAGCTTAAAAGTAGCAATATTAAACATTTTGCATATAAAAATGACGAGTATTTTGAATAAAATAGGTATAATTTAGAGTTTTTAATTATAAAATTTAATTTGCATGATATTTATAAGGTTTTGATGTGTTATTTGGTGTAAATATTGAGATTGTTGATCAATTTTGATTGTAAAATGCATTAAATTAATGATTTTTAACATGAAATGAGGATAAATTAATGTTATTTTATCAGATGTATTTTGATGGACGAATGGGAGAAATAGCATATAAAGAGGGGTATTTTTCCATATCCGGTGCACATAAAACAATCCACATAATTTAAAAAAGAATAAAAAAATTGATATAAATGATTTTTTTTATATTTTTGTCGACTAATTCCATAGACTATGTATCATAAATACTCAATTGTTACCCCTTATATACTAATGCAGCTATCTGCTGCATGTTGTTGTTGATGTTTTTTGTCCCTACATCTATCAAAAACATTTTAATCAACATAATTTAAGAACCACCACCACCTTACTTACTTCATGAAAATTTTTACAAATTCATTAAAAGTCCTTGTACTTTTTCTTGCCCTTATACCAACCCTAAGTTATGCGCAGCTTAATGGTTCGTACATTTTAAGCGGAAAAGTGAATGATGAGCATGGACAGCCATTAGTTGGCACCACTGTTACCATAAAAGGCACCACCAATAGAGCCGCGACTGATAGTACCGGTAAATTCTCTTTAACAACCAGTGCCAAATTACCTTATACGTTGGTTTTTACCGCTGTAGGTTTCCAGCCACAGGAGTTTTTTATCAGAAACGCCAACAGTGCTTTAAATATACAGCTTACCACCCAGTCATTATTAATCAATGAGGTGGTTGTTACCGCATCCCGTAAGGAAGAAAAGCTTTTACGGTCGCCTGTCGCTATCGAAAAACTGAGCATTAATGCACTTAAGCAATCGCCTGGCCCAAGTTTTTATGACGCCCTCGAAAACGTAAAAGGCGTACAGATGACCACTACCAGCATTACGCTTAAAGTACCTAACACCCGCGGCTTTAATAGCCCCAACAACTTCAGGTTCATGCAATTGGTTGATGGTGTGGATATGCAGTCGGCTACGTTAGGCGTACCACTTGGTAATGCCATTGGGCCAACTGAGCTTGATATTGCCAGCATTGAAATTACCCCTGGTGCCGCTGCCGCTCTATATGGTACAAATGCTATAAATGGTTTATCAAATTTATTCACCAAAGATCCCTTTAAATACCAGGGGTTAAGCTTTTACCATCGTCAGGCGGTAAACCATGTAGGGAACGATGCCTTAGGTGCAAGTTCTCTTACTGAAGATGCCTTGAGGTTTGCCAAAGCTTTTAATGACAAATTTGCCTTTAAAGTTAACTTTAGCTATTTGCAGGGTACCGATTGGCAGTCAAACACTCAAAAAGATCAAAATCCTGGTAACCTTAAAACTGCGAACCCGGCTTATCCGGAGCTAACCGGAATAAGTAATGCCGCTTATGATGGCTGGAACAAATATGGTGATGATGCCCTTGCCGGAAGTAATACCGTAGTTGTAAAAGGTATTACCGTTGATGGTGTGGCCAGGCCAAACCTTACCGTGGCCCGGACTGGTTATAATGAGATTGACCTGGTTAACCCTAAAGTAACCAACTTAAAGTTAGATGGTACTTTATCCTATAAAATTACCCCTAATACCATATTGTCATATACCTACCGCTATGGCAGGATGGATGGTGTTTTTCAGCGCGGTAACAAAATTTCACTTGATGGCGCTACCGTACAAAATCACAAAGTAGAGTTAAAAGGAAAGGACTTTTTGGTTCGTGCGTATGAATCGATTGAGAATACCGGAAATTCATTTAACGTGAAGCCCTTAGCTGATAACCTTGACCTTAATCACGCCAGTAACTCTGCATGGGGTACATTATACGGAAATGCTCTTAAAGCATATAATGGYGGTGTTTTAACATCGGCAAACCTTGCAGCCGCAGAGCAGGCCGCCCGTAAAGCCGCTGATGCAGGCAGGGTAGAACCCGGTACGCCTGAGTTTAACTCTCTGAGGAAAACCATAATAGGTATTAATAACTGGGATATCAAGTCGAGCCTGATCCCTAACGCGCCGGTTACAGGTGGTGCTGCCCTGGTGCAAAAAAGCCACATGTATAATGCAGAGGCTCAATGGGATCTTACAAATAAGGTAAAAGTTGTTGACCTGTTAGTAGGTGGTGATGTACGCGTGTACTCGATCACCCCCGATGGTAATAACTTTGTTGATTTTAGTCGCCCAATTGCCGATAGGAATACCCCCTTAGCCAATGGCAGTTTTGGCAGTAATGTTATTTATAAAAAATATGGCGCCTTTACCCAGGTTACCAAAACATTTTTTGATAACAAGTTGAAATTGTTTGGTTCCATAAGATGGGATTATAACCCTTATTTCGATCCTAAGTTCACGCCGCGTTTAGCCGCTGTTTACTCTATTAATGAGAATCATAATTTTAGGTTCACTTTCCAAAACGGTTACCGTTTCCCATCATTGTTTGAAGCTTTATCATATGTGAACAATGGTCGTGTAAAACGTGTGGGTAGTTTACCTTTTATTAACGATGGTCTGGGTTATTTAGGTAACAGCTATACACAATCATCAGTAGTTGCCTTTAACGCGGCTGTAAACGCTGCTCCGGGCAGTGCAAGTGGTACCGATGCTACCGCCCTTGCCAACAGGAACCTGCTAAAAGTGGCCGACCTGCCACCTGCAAGACCAGAGCAGATCACCTCATACGAGGTGGGTTATAAGGGTATCATACTTGATAACAAGGTATTTGTTGATATAGATGCCTATACCAACCGCTACGACGGCTTTTTGGGCCAGGTGCAGGTGTTTGTACCTAACGGCGCCACAGTTGGATCTGATGCTGCTGTACTGTCTATGCTCGACATTAACCGTGATCCAACTACCGGAAGCGCCACTAACGCTGCGAGTCAGGGTCAAAGCAGATACCGTGTATATACCAACGCCAAGAATATTTATAACAACTATGGCTCATCAGCAGGTGTTACCTATAATTTTTATAAAAGATATACCGTATCTGGTAACGTAAGCTTTAACAAACTAAAAGCACAATCAACCTCTGATATTTTTGTGACTGGCTTTAATACACCAGAGTGGTCAGGCAACGTATCATTCGGAAACCGTGAGGTGGTTAAAAATTTCGGCTTCAACGTAGTATACAAATGGCAGGAATCTTTCTTGTGGGAAAGCCCGCTGGTAACCGGTACTGTGCCTGCCATAGGTACATTGGATGCTCAGGTTACTTACAGGGTACCGCAATATTATGCCACATTTAAACTGGGTGCAAGCAATATATTCAACAAAAGATATATTCAATATGCCGGTGGTCCAACTATTGGCGGCTTATACTATGTATCGGTTACATTAGATGGCTTGTTAAGCAAGCAACAATAAAAGCGCTTTTTTTAATACGTTTTATATAGTTTTTTAAGGCGGATGACTGATTATCATCCGCTTTTTTGTTGTGTTTGAATCTTGGTTTATAGGATTTCGGGATTTTCATGATTGCGTGATTGGAAAGAGGTAATCCCTTGAGATAAATAACCCACATACCACATACCCAATCAAAAAACCGAACACGTCATTGCGAGGAACGAAGCAATCTCTATGCTGTACAGAGGAAACAGAAAAGTATAACCTGCATAATTGATCTGCTTGTGTAGAGATTGCTTCGTGCCTCGCAATGACGCGCGGAGAAGGGATGCAAGCGAGCGCAAGTAAGGCGATGGGCGTCAGTAAGCCACAAAAACAAAAAAGCTAACGGATCAATCCATTAGCTTTTAAAATTAAATGATAAACTCTTTTAATGCTGTTTTACCTCGTGCAATCCGCATTCTTTTTTTGATTGATCTTCCCACCACCAGCGGCCGGCACGGAAATCTTCACCTTCGGCCACAGCCCGGGTACAAGGCGCACAGCCAATGCTCGGGAAGCCCTTATCATGCAGTGAGTTGTAAGGGATATTATATTGCTTGATGTAGGCTTTAACCTCGTCTAACGTCCAGTTATAAATAGGATGGAACTTAACCAGTTGGTTTTGTTCGTCCCATTCTACATTTTCCATATCATGGCGATTTGCCGATTGATCAGCCCGGATACCGGTGATCCATAGCTTATTGCCTTTGAGCGCCCTTTTTAGCGGCTCAATTTTACGGATACCACAACATTCCTTACGGTTCTCAACCGATTCGTAAAAACTATTAGGACCTTTTTTGTTTACCATTTCGGCTACCAGGTCCTGGTTGGGGAAATATGCATGTATAGGTTGTTTATACCTGTCCATAGTACTGGCCCATACCGAATAGGTTTCACGGAAAAGCCTGCCCGTTTCAAGGGTGAAAACTTTTATAGGTATTTTATTAGCAAATATCATGTGGCTAATTACCTGGTCTTCCCAGCCAAAGCTGGTCGAAAATACAATTTCGCCAGGAAATAGCTCTGCCAGCTTGCTCAGTGCCTCAACAGGTTCTAAGCCGGCAGTTATATCTTTTATATGTTTAACTACTTCGCTCATGTTATAAAACCTTTGTTACAAAGGTGACTATTGATTTCAGGCTTACCAATATTACGATCACCGCTACCGAAACCATTATTGTTTTTGTTGATATTTTATTTGAGATACGGGCCGCTATTGGCGCTGCCAACGCGCTGCCTAAAATAAGRCCTGAAACTGCCTGCCAGTGGTCGCTGCTTACCATGGAGATAAAGGTTAAAGAACCCATCATGGCAATGAAAAACCTTGACAGCTTTACCGTGCCTAAAGAAAAACGCGGACTACGGCCACCTGCTATCAGGGTAGATAACACGATAGATCCCCAGCCGCCGCCGCCAACAGCATCAATAAAACCACCACCTAAGCCAAGCAGCGAAATGCGTTTTACCTTATCAACCGATTTTTTGCGCTTAGCATTGAATGCTTTTGATAATATTACACAGCCCAATATTAAAGTATATAGTGATACAACAGGCTTGGTATACTGACTATAATGCTCCAATGACGATAACAGGTAAGCACCTGTAACCGCACCAATAATACCAGGTATTACTAATAATTTAAACAGCTTCCAGTTAATATTGCCCATGCGGTAATGCATCCATCCCGCAATGCCGCAACTCAATATCTCAGAAAGGTGAACGCCCATACTGGCGGATGCCGGCGGGATACCCATGGACAGGGAAAAGGTGGTAGAGGTAACCCCGTATGACATGCCAATAGCACCATCTATCATAGCGAATAAAAAACCTGCCCCTAAAAAATAATAGAACTGTGGGCTAACACCCTCCAAGAAGGTTTTAAAACCAGGCTCCCTGATATATAAGGCGGTTACTACTACAGCAATGGCAATAATGATCGTAGACCATATCAACCATATAAAATTCTTATTTATACGTGGTTTGGGTTCAACCAATACCGAAGTTATGCCATTCAATTTTTTAACCTTGTAGGCAAAATCACCGGTTAGCGTATTCCTGAGCTCACTCATTTGCTGCAGGGTGTCATCCAGTTCATCGGGCAGGCTTTCGTTTAAAACTTCTTTTAAACGTTTGGCTATCGTTGGCGATTTTCCGTTTGTTGAAATAGCCAGCTTCAGGTCGCCTTTTTTCACTATCGAAGCCAGGTAAAAATCGCAAAGCTCAGGCTTATCAGCCACATTGATGAGCAGCTTGCGGTCATGTGCCGACTGGCGGATATAATTATTCAGATCGCTGTCATTAGTAGCAGCTATTACCACTTCGGCATTGTTCAGGTCATCATCAGTAAATGATTTTTGAACTATAGTTACCCCTTCATGCTGAGATGCCAGCGTATGAATCTCCGGTAAAAAATCGCGGGATATAACAGTTACCTTTGCAAGATTGCTGTTATTGAGGATGGCTGTCAGTTTTTCTAAACCAACATTGCCGCCACCTACCAGCACGGTATGCAAATCATTCAGCTTTAAAAAAACAGGAAACAATTGATTGCCGCCGGTTTCATTATTCTGCGCTTTTGTTAAGCTACTATCCTTTGGCAATAATGTCATAAAATTCTTTACTAAGCTGAAATCGGAGCAATTCCTTAACTGCTTTATCGTTAGTTAAATGGCTCATTATTATACCAGCGCCTCTCTCTTTGCTTTACTCTTATCTAAAAATTCAGTAGCCTGTGCTAAATATGCTGCAGCAAATTCTGCCGATGGTTCATGCTGATTGATCTGCAATACCAGATCGTTGAAGCTGCCCTGGATATCAAATTCGCCCTTCTCTACATAATTGGCATCAAACTCACGGATAACCGCTGCCTGGGTGCTGGTGCTAACACTTTTATCTAACAGTAATGCCTTGGCCGAGCTTAAAAGTACATTATAGGAATGGTAAATGGCGTCAGACCAGGCACCTGCCTGGAACGATTGATTTGCCCAACCGAGTTTTTCTTCAGACTCATATAATAAAGTAGCCACCAGGTCAATGATCACACCGGCACACTCACCAACCCCGATAGCACTTACATAGGTTTCCTGGTGACCCCAGTCAACAAATTCGTCATCGGTAAGTGTTGTTAAATCGGCAAGGGGTTTTAATAGCCTGTAAAAATAATCTTTACCCTGTCTGTCATAATAGGCGTGGTAAGTTTCATTTTCTGTAGAAAGCTCTTTATAATCATCAAGTAATGCCCTTAAAACATCTGTAGCCCTTTTTGACGGTACTTTTATTACTCTATCAGCAGCACGGCCAACGCCATCGCCAACAGTACCACCACCTAACATTACCTGTACAGAAGGCAACACTCTTGTGCCAGCCTTAAGCGAGCTGCCATGAAAACCAATATGCGCCAAACCATGTTGTCCGCATGAGTTCATACAGCCACTTATTTTTATCTTAATATCGCGGTTATAAATAAAATCCTCGTATTCGTTGTAAATCAAGTCCTCAAGTACACGCGCCATGGTCATACTGTTTGATATACCCAGATTACAGGTATCAGTACCGGGGCAGGTGGTAACATCGGCAACGCTGTCAAAACCCGGAGCGGCCAGTTCCAACTTAGCCAAACCCTCATATAAAGCAGGTAACGCTTCTTTACGGACAAACTTTAACAATAAGCCCTGGTTTTGGGTAATGCGGATCTCATCGGCCACTAAAGGCTGTAAAACTTTTACCAGCTCGCGAGCGGTATCTGATGAAATATCACCAACCGGAACTTTAATATATACGCCAAAATATCCTTTTTGCTTTTGCTCAAATATGTTGGTAGCCAGCCATTGTTCATACCTGAATGGGTTGCTGATGCTTACTTCGGCAAAAGAAGTTTGTTCAGGAATAGCGGGCAGGGCAATGGTATCGCGGTTAATTGGATAGCTTTTTACCTTAAGGGCTGTTCTTTCAATTTCGGCCAGGCGCAAAACTTCTTCCAATCCAATTTTTTGGATCAGGTATTTCAAGCGGGCCTTGTTACGGTTGTTGCGTTCGCCATAACGGTCAAACACCCTGATGATAGCTTCAATATAGGGGATCAGCTTATCCTCAGGTAAAAATTCTTCAACTATACTGGCCAGTATCGGCTGGGCACCTAAACCACCACCCAATAGCACCTTAAAGCCACGTTCGCCATTAGGGTTTATTTTAGGGATAGCACCAATATCGTGCACATAAGAAAAGGCGGTATCAGCATCGCTTGATGAAAAAGAGATCTTGAATTTACGCCCCATTTCCTGACATACCGGGTTACGCAAAAAGTATTCAAAAGTGGCATGCGCATAAGGCGATACATCAAATGGTTCCTGCGGATCAATACCCGCGGCAGGGGAGGCGGTAACGTTCCTTACCGTGTTTCCGCAGGCCTCGCGCAGGGTAATATCATCCTGCTCCAATTTGGCCCAAAGTTCGGGCGTGCGGTCAAGACTTACATAATGTATCTGGATATCCTGGCGGGTAGTAAGGTGCAGGTTACGGCTTCCATATTCGTCAGAAATATCGGCTATGCGCAACAATTGTTTAAATGTAACCTTACCAAAAGGCAATTTAATACGCACCATTTGTACGCCAGGCTGTCTTTGTCCGTAAATTCCCCTTGCTAAACGCAGGCTCCTGAATTTTTCGTCATGTATCTTGCCTTCGCGAAAAGCCATGATCTTTTTTTCAAGATCAATGATATCTTTCTCAACTATCGGGTTCTCCAGTTCCGTTCTGAAGCTTTGCATATGTTATAGTTTAATCAATTATAAAAAAAGCCTCTTTTGCTTTAGGCTAAAGAGGCGTATATGGTTAATACAAAAATTATAGCCTTGCCTTATTGTGTTTTAAACAGTAATACATGGGGTTTTTGTATAAAATGTTTTTGCTATGAGTGGTAATCATTTACCAAATATATACATAGTATAGGGAAATGGTAGAATTAAATTAAAAAAAGTTAGCTTTTTACAGTTTTATGAGATTACGGGTGGATGAGTGATTGTTCTCTGGCGATGATATCAGCTATGCTGGTTTCGCTTAGTATTTTTAATGTAGCGTCCCTTACATCAACAAATACATCCCTTATACCGCAGGTGGTTTCCTGGTGACATTCATCGCATTTATGGTAAAAGTTTAAGCTGGCACAAGGCACCATGGCAATAGGGCCATCGGTTATGCGCATAATACTCACCAAAAATATTTCCTTTGGGTCGCGGTTAAGACTGTAACCGCCGCCGGCTCCTTTTTTGCTATACAAAAAGCCCGCATTGCGCAGGTCTAACAATATTTGCTCCAGGAACTTTTTGGGGATACGTTCGGCCTCGGCGATTCTTGAAATTTGCATTGGCGGTTGATCCATGTTTTTGCCCAGGATCACCAATGCCTTAATAGCGTACTTAGTTTTTTTGGATAGCATTTTCTAAAATAAAACTAACAAAGG
>NZ_JBFUJG010000138.1:0-12081 GCF_056401495.1 Mucilaginibacter sp. P4_E8 | reverse complement strand
GTATACAGGCAGGCACCGGGCTTTGCTGCCGGCTCTGATTCGAAAATAACGACCTTCGCCTTCACGGTATCTGGATGCTTTTACAATAAATTCATTGGCTAACTGCAATGCCTGTGTCACATAGGTTTCATTATCGGCAGTATATTGGCCGAAATCAGTTTTGTATAAAAATTCAAGGTAGATCGTAAAGGTATTATCTACCGAGCCATTAACCTGTGGTGATACCTCAATGGGCTGCAAAGGGTACATAAATACACAGGGGAAGGCCGCATCATCGCCAATGGTGTTGAGTTCTGTTTGGGTACCGTAAGCGAATGACGGACTGCCGGTAAGTGTTTGCACTATAGCTTCTATTTGATTGCGCATAAAATTTAGCCCCCCAACCCCCTGAAGGGGGAGTATTTTAATGTTTAATTGTCTAACAGGGATGGACTTTGTTTAATATCTGTTCGTAGAGCTCAAAAGGATTAGGAGCTAATCAGCTCACTATATCTTTTCTGGTATTCGGCCTCAGTTTTATTGAGCAGCAACTTAGTGAGCACACGCTCATAGGGCATGTTCATTATAGTATTCCATTTGGTGATGTCGCCGCCAGCTAATGAATTTATGGTATTGATGTACTTAAACTTTTCGAACGATTGAATACCAGCACGTTTTTCCACTGTTGTAACAGCCGATGCCAAAAGCTGGTTTTCGGTTTCTGCAAGCTGGGATAACAGGTAAAAAAATGCTTCGAAATGGGCAGTGCCTCCGTTACCCGCATTTTTTTTATTTCGTTACAAAATTCTTCGACCTGGTATTCATTGTATTTTTTACCGGTTGCACGGCAAAAAAAGTAATGGGCCAACACCTGGCAGCAGGCGTTTAATGATGGATTAAAATTTTCCTTCCAATTCTCATCGCCATATTGTTTAATGTGTGCATTTACTTCTTCGGCAATAATATCCCTTGCCGCCATAAATGCTCCAACTGGTTCAACCGAAAGGTTTTGTATTACTTTTACCTTTTTTTGAGTGGATTTTTCACTGGCTTCACCTACCATGAAAGTGACTTCTTTTGGAATGTCCTCGCTGTTATAAAGGTATTTGATCTGGTACGATAAAGAGAGCACCGCATCACCAAAGAGCTGGAAATCCTCCATGTTTTTTACGTTATACAGGTCATTGGTTGGGATGCCCGAAAGAATGCTGATCGCCTCAATGTCGTTTAGCTGCGGGTTTTCCTGTATGGCTATCATTTGCCCCAGGGTAACATCATGCAGCTGCGTGGGGATTTTTACCCGTAATTTACCTTCGATAGTTTTTAGTGTTTTTTCGATCATAATTTTGGTGCCCCCGCAGATGGGGGAGGGTTTAATTTATTGCCAATAGGATAGGAGCTGAATTGTTTAATTATTTCTGAACAGGTTATGCAAGCCCATAAGAGCCAATTAGCTCATCAAAAATACCGCCACCTGCTGATGATGATTTTTGGGCAAATGGCATACGCGATTTTAGTTTTGCATCGTAATTAACCTTTAATTTATTTAAGGCCACATATCGCAGCGGGTCAATCAAATGATTGCAGGCATCAATAGGCTCGTTAATGGTTTTGCCTAAATGGTTAACCCGCCATTTATAGCGGTTAAGTTCATTGCGCAAATTAATACTGTTACGGGTTACATTTATTTTATAACGTTTAAGTATATCAATGGAGTTTTTTATACTATCTGCTCCTTTTTTGGCACCGGTAATATACCAGCCCATGCGCTTTAGCTCTTCTATTGATTTTGGTTCGGCACTATCAGCTATAATTTCCGTTTTCTTGCTTACATCGTATGCTTTAAGCTTGTTGGCGATGTCGGTATTAGTTAAACCGGTTTCATAAAATAGCTCGTTAACCCAAAGCTCGCCGTTTTGCTGGTACACCTGCAGGCAGCCTGTTTGGTCATTGGTGAAACCAAAATCAAGTCCGGTTGCAATAAGGCGGGCATTGGCTGGTATCTGACCGCAAACGTACCAGTTATTAAATATTAAACCGGTAACTTTACCTGTAAGCCCCCGGGCATACACCTTCCACAATTCAATATCAGCTTCTTTTAATGATTCAATTTTATCCCTTACATTTTGCTTAAGAAACGGGTTATGTCTGTGGTCTGATATAATAAGTTGTACGTTGGGCTGACCTATCAACTTCTCGTGCACCCAAAAACCTGTATTAGGGTTATAATCAATAAAGATACGTTGCTTAGTGCGCAGGGCCAGTTCGGTATAAACATCCCACGATATGCCGTTGGCTTCATTGATAAATAAATAATCGCGTTTACCTGATTTTGCATCCTGAGCGTTATCATAGCTCTTGAACTCCATGGTGGTACCATTGTTAAATTCAAATATACGGTCGGTTTTATTATAGCTTTTTACCATGGCCTGTAATGCTGCCGAATCATAATAGATGCTGAGCGCATCGCGCAGGGCACCAGCTTTGAGGTTGGGAATATCCTGGGCTACCACTGTAATTACTTGTTTTGGAGCCTGGCAAGCCAAACAAAACAACACTTGCTCAATAGCATACGTTTTGCCCGAACTGGTGCCACCCTGGTTAATGATCACATGGGCATTTGAAAAATAATTTTGCCTGAAAAGGACTGATCCTCCCAGGCCATTAAAAGGCGGAGCGTTAATATCGATCATATCTGTAGATAAGTTTAGTATGGGTTTTTAAAACCCATTAGATAATTATGAAATATTGGCAATGGATCTGGAAACAGTAATTGGAAGATGCACTATGTATTAAATGCTAATTGGCATAATTAATTCAAATATACTAAAAATATTAGTCATAAACAAAAGGATTTGAATGATTTTTATTTAAAAGGTATTTAAAGTGTCACCTCCTTTTCGCTGCCTGCGGGCAGGGGGCCAGTATTTATAATTTCAACTTTTAGTGTGTTATCAGTTTCGCTGATAGGTTTTCGTGTTTCTGGCTTATCGGTCCAACCCATGGTTTTAAGCGCGAATATTACTCCTGTAGGAGTTTGATACAACCGGGCCTCATAAGCAGCTTCTACACGCAAACGCCCTTGCTTAAGTATCGTGGCATGTCTGCCGGTTTCTTCGTACGCTTCAAATTCACGTTTGCTGCTAAGGCCCAGGAATAATGCCATGCCCGAAATGGTGGCAGGTTCAGGTTCACGATCCCACACTTTACGATTAGCTACGGTTTGGGTTATTTTAGCCGATCTGCGCGACAGGTGATATTTCCCTTCAATATGTTTAAAATATTCGTTGATCCGTTGGGTCAGTGTTGCCGCTGTTTTAAAATAGGATGTTTTAGGTTTCATTATGAATTAAATGCCAATTGGAATATTACAAGATCAAATGTAAGAAATATATTTAATATTTGCTAATTTTTTTGGTATAATTTATTTGATGGATTTGCACTTAATAGGGTGGGGTTATTATTTGGGGTAATAAGCGGTACCGTGCTTAAGGCGACTGATTATTGTTAAAATAAAAAAACAAAATATTTTCGTTTTAAATAGAAAATATTTACATTTGTGTATGGACAAAGCAATTAAAAGTCATGGAGCAGGGGTTGAGGCTAAACGTGCAGTGCCCCGCCCTTATGTAATGCCCGAAACTGATCCATCGCTAATGGTAAATGATCTTTTAGTGCCTTATGAGGCTTATTTTAAATCGCCACTGGCTAAGCTGGGGGCAATAAAGCAAGGTTTACGCGCTGATGCCATTACCGATTTGTTACAAGTTACCGGCGCCACACAAATTGATATTGCTAAGTGGCTTGATATTACCGAGCCCACACTGCGCAAGCATATACAGGGTTCGCGTGAATTAAACCGCGGTCTTAGTGAGCATATCATACAGCTTTTTGAACTTTTTGATAAAGGCCTTGATACTTTTGGTTCGCTTGATGAATTTAAGAGCTGGCTTAAACACTATAATCCCGGCATTGATGCTATACCCTTTGAACTGCTGGATACCCTTACCGGCATAAGTATAGTATTGAATCAACTTATCCGTATTGATTACGGGGTATTGGCTTAAGTAGTGATCTGATGAATTAATAAATTAGTGATCCTCTGAAAAAAAGATTCGCTAAACCACTAATTCTGTACTTTATAAATTCATTAATTCACTAATTTGTTTTGAACGTATATCGCATAAGCCAAACTAAGTATGCCCATGACCGTAAAGGCTCAGGAATTGACGGGCGGTGGAATTCGCTGGGGCAGTATATAATTTATACAGGAGGTTCCCTGGCGCTTTCGTGCCTTGAAAAACTGGCTCACACCCCAGGTACATCATTATATAGCGGTGATTTTTCGGTTTCTATATTGCACATACCTGATGCACTGCCGGTTTTTGAAATTACTGTTGCCAGGCTCACCAAACTTAATACCAACTGGCATAAGGTGATCAATTATCCTGTTACCCAGTTCCTGGGCGATACCTGGCTGCGAAAAATGGAGACCGCTGTTTTAAAGGTGCCATCGGCCATAATTGATATGGAGTATAATTATCTTCTTAACCCGGCCCATCCCGATTTTGAAAAGATAAAGATTAGCAGTGTAAGTAAATTTACTTTCGACCCGAGGTTAAAAGCCCGTTAAGCCAGGTTTATTAAACCAAACAGTCGGGTTATTATTTAAATAATTATTTTATAATTGCAAATTATGACCTTGTTTCTGTTTTAGTAATATCATAATGCGCATAAAAAAAATATTTGTTCTGAGTTTTGCTTTTACAACTTTATTGTTCAGTAATGCAAAATTATATGCGCAGGATACAAGGTATATTCCTTTAGGTCATACAAAATATAAGGATACATTATTGGTTGCGCACCCGGATACCACTTTTGAAAAGGATTTGTTTGATGTAATAAAATCGCTGTTTGATAAAAACTATAAAGAAAGTAAAGCTGATTCTGTAACTACAAAACCGGTAATATCCATTGTGCCGGCAATAGGATATACCCTTCAAACCAATTTGGCGGGTACCCTTTCCGGGAATGTGGTTTTCCGTACGGCTCCAAATACCCGCATATCAACAATTACGGCTAATCCGGCATACACGCAAAAAAAACAGGTAATTATACCGCTTCAATCCAATATCTGGACAAAAGATAATCAGTATGATTTTATTGGAGATTTCAGGTTTTATAAATACCCGCAAAGTAGCTTTGGTTTGGGCAGTAACTCCGACCTGGCTAATGAAAACCCATTGGATTATACCTTTTTTCGTTTTTATGAAACGGTATTGAGGCATGTAGCCGGTAATTTTTATGCAGGCCTGGGATATATTTTTGATGACCGTTGGGATATGTCAGAAAAAGGGCAGGCCAATGGAGGCGTTTCAGATTTTGAAAAATATGGTTCGGCTGCGCGCGCCATTTCTACAGGTATTACATTTAACGCACTGTTTGATAGCCGTGATAATTCTATAAATGCTTCACGAGGGTTTTATACTTCGCTGCAGTATAGAGATAATTATACTTTTTTGGGCAGCACAACGGCATGGCGTTCATTAATTGTAGATATACGCAAGTATTATAAATTCCCTGCGAACTCAGATAATGTGTTAGCTTTTTGGTCATACAACTGGCTGATACTTAATGGCAGGCCCGCTTACCTGGAGCTACCGGCAACAGGGCACGATCCTGGTAACACAACAGGCAGGGGATATATACAGGGCAGGTTCAGGGGAGCGCAAATGGTATATTTAGAGAGCGAGTATCGTTTTAAGATAACCCGCAACGGATTGTTGGGTGGAGTAGCTTTTATAAACGGACAATCTTTTTCTGCTGCACCGGGTACACGTTTACAAAGCATACAGCCGGGTTTTGGTCCAGGATTACGCATTAAACTTAATAAGGTGTCAAAAACCAATATAGCCATTGACTATGGCTTTGGCCGCGAAGGCTCCAGGGGCTTATTTATAAACGTTGGGGAAGTTTTTTAACGGTTATTTTATCTCAAACCTATCAACTTTCTGTTGTTAAAGCATTATCCAGGTTTCCTATTTACAAGCAACCAATTAAATATCCTTGTAGTGTTTATTAGTTGTAAAAAAGTGTTAAATATTTGTTTAATTTAGTGTGTTGATAAATTTTTAAATTATTTATTGTTAGTTTTAGCTATCCAATTGCCCATGAATAGCATCAGGTTTACTAAATGGCTTTTTTCCTTTATTTTACTCCTTTCGGTGATGGTATCATCATGTCAGAAAGATGAGAGCGTAAAGGATATGGACGCTGTTAAACAAACAGCGGTTACTGATAGCGTGTCAACCTTAGGTATTATTAATACTCCCGGCAATTTTTTAGCCGGCAAGGGCACACTGAAGATCACCATTCAAGATTCTACCTATACATTTGATGCGGCCACAGATTCTGTAGCATTTATTAATGTACATAATGGAGATAGTAAATATTTTGGTATTACAGCCATAAACAAGGAGCATACAATGAGCTTTGGTATTAGCTCAATAGGTTTCGCATCAGCCAATATTAACAGTAAAGTAGCTGGAAGTCAGCTGCTTTTTAGGGTTGATGATAAAAAACCTGTACTTCAATATACCTTAACCCAATATGCAGGTCAGGACGATTCGGGCAAAATAAGTCTTGAAAAATATAATAATGAAAACCTTATAGCCAAAGGTACATTCTTTACCTTTTTAGCTAAAGATGATAAGGTTAACTCTCCTTTTTACCGTGTTGAAGGTAGTTTTGAACTTCAGCTTAAATAGTTTCTTATAAAATAGGAATTGATTTTTCAATAAGCTGACAGCAGCTTACCCTGCGTAATTTAAAGGTAAAAAAAGCCTTTGATATTTACCATTTACCTTATTTGCTGCCGTAATGCGCTCAATTTTTTGTACCTTTATGCAAATTTTAAAGACATTGATGAAAGTATTTATTGCAGGGCTTCCTTTAGAAGTAGATGAGGCCGAATTAACAGCTGTTTTTGGTGATTTTGGGCCGGTCAAATCGCTCAGGATTATTAAGGATCGCGAAACAAAAGAGAGTAAGGGTTTTGGGTTTGTGGAAATGGTTAACGATAACGAAGCGAAAGAGGCGATAAGGTGCATGAATGGAGCAAGTYATTATGGTCGCAGAATTACAGTTAACGTTGCCGAAGACAAAGGCCCGGGCTTTAACGGCGGCAGCAATGGCGGCGGTAAAGGCGGTTTCAGACGTAACTAACAGCTAATAAAAAAATTATTCTTTTTTTAAGTATAAGCCGGCTTTGTCCGGCTTTTTTTGTTTTAGCAAAGCAGGTTATTAAATATGCGCAAGCAATTATTATTAATTACTAAAAAAAGCATATTTTTGGTAACTGCTAAAGCTATTGGTAAATATTAACAGAATGACTAAACCTATCCTTTTATCCCAGGAAATTATATCCATATGTAATACTGTTACCTTGTTATTTGTACCTGATTATTTTAAAGTGTTATAATATTTAAAGTAATCGTGTACAGATATTTTAAAGGAATAGTTGTTTTGTTTTGGCTATGGGCCGTAACATTTACAGCTTTTTGTAATGCAAGCCTTCTTCCGGATAGGGTTAACAACCCGGATATTTCTGCATCAGGGAATCAAACCTTATGGATATTCAAAAAAGAAGTTATTAATATAGCGGCTTCTGTAACTCCGCCCCATATTAGTTATACTACCCCCAATACTTATCAAATTAACGCACCAATACCGACTTTAAAACCCACTAATTCTGGTGGTGCGGTACCTGCTACTATTTATGGGCAGGTTACTACATTTGCCGGTAATGGAGTACCGGGTAATATGGATGGTACAGGCACGGCAGCAAGTTTTAATGATCCAACCAGAGTTGCATTAGATGCGGCCGGGAATTTATACGTTGCAGACAGAGATAATAACCTGATCAGGAAAATTACTCCTGCCGGGGTGGTAACCACATTTGCAAGTGGTTTTAATCAACCTAATGGTGTTGTAGTTGGCATTGATGGTAATATTTACGTTGCTGATGCCGCAAGCAATCAAATAAAAAAGATTACACCAGGAGGGGCTGTATCTGTATTTGCAGGAAGTGGCTCCCAGGGATCTGCTAATGGACAAGCAACTTCAGCAACTTTCTACTACCCTTATGCTGTTGTCCAGGATGCAGCAGGAAATATGTATGTAGCCGATTCACAAAATAACCTCATCCGCAAAATTACTCCAGCAGGTAATGTGTCAACCCTCGCCGGTAGAGGTAATGCGGGTTTTTCAGATGGGGTAGGTACAGGTGCAAGCTTTTATAATCCATCTTCGGTAGCAACCGACGCGGCAGGTAATGTATATGTGGCAGATCCGTACAATTATAGAGTCAGAAAAATAACACCGGCAGGTGTGGTAACCACCATTGCAGGTAATAGTAATTCAGGTAGCGATAATGGGGCCGCATTATCAGCAACCTTTAATGTTCCGGCCGGGGTGGCTGTTGATGCTGCAGGTAATGTTTATGTGGCCGATATTACCAATAATCTTATCCGGAAAATTGATCCCCTGGGTATAGTTACAACCCTGGCCGGTAGCGGTAACGCAGGTGCAACTGATGGGGTGGGTTCATTAGCTACTTTTAACAGACCAAATGATGTGCAGGTTAACCCGGCTGGGTTTTTATATATAACCGATTATGGCAATAGCTTAATCAGGAAAGTAATTGTTACCGGGTACACTATTGATAAACCGCTCCCTGCAGGTTTGTCTTTTGATGCAAGAACGGGTTTTGTATCAGGTACTCCTACAGAAGTTTGGCCAGCTACCGACTACATTATCACTGCATATAATACCGGTGGCAGCAGCAGTTTTACTGTAAATATTAAAGTAACCAATACCAGTGCGCTTATAACTGGTGGAGCCGTAACCGGCAGTATTAATGCGTGTGTGGGTACAGCATCTTCAAATTATCAGCAATTTACCGTTTCAGGAACTAACTTATTAAATAATATAACTGTTACGGCCCCATCTGGTTTTCAGGTGTCAACAGCGCCGGGTAATGGTTACAGTAATAGCCTTACGCTTACACAAACAGGAGGAAAGGTTAATAATATTACTGTTTATGTCCGTTTGGCCCCCTTTGCCTCAGTGGGCAACCATTCAGATGCGGTATCATTAACCTCAGCTCCAGCTACCACTATTTATCAGCCTGTATCTGGTACTATAAATGCTCCGCCTACTGTTAATCAGGTAGCTAATCAAGTTTTATGTAAAGGCTCGGTAAGTAACCTTATTAAGTTTACGGGAACCGGATTAACTTATAACTGGACCAATGATAATCCGTCGATAGGCCTTGCTGCCAGTGGATCTGGTAATATCGCATCATTTACTGCGGTTAACAACACTGGCACGCCTGTTACAGCCAATATCACCGTAACGCCTATTGCATCACAAGGATTATCATATGTTAATGATTTGAATGAAAGGTCAATTTTAGAAATTGATAATTCAAGCTTTCAGGTTGTTGCGCGTATCCCGGCAGGTAATTATCCCCCAAATTTAACTGTAAGCCCAGATGGTAGTCGTATTTATGTAGCAAATTCAACTACTGATAATAAAATAACTGTAATTGATGCCGTAAGCAGGAGTATTATAACAACTATAAATATTGGTTCGTCAATTAATGGTATGGCTGTAAGCCCAGATGGCAGTAAACTTTTTATAACTACCTGGCTTGATAATGCAGCGTTAGCAGTTATTAATACAGCTACTAACCAGGTTACAGCTACTTTACCGATAGGTGGTAATCCTACGGGAGTAGTAATTAGTTCTGATGGCAGCAAAGTTTATGTAGCAAGTTATATAACCAATACTGTTACAGTTGTAAATACAACAAGTAATACTATAATTTCAACTATTCCCGTTGGTAAAAATCCAGGTAATTTAGCTATAAGCCCCGATGGAACCCGGATATACGTACCCAGTGGCGAGGATAATAAAGTTTCGGTTATCAATACAACAAACAATACTGTAATAGCAAATATAGCTTTAGCCGGTAACCCCAATGCAACAGCCGTAAGTCCCGATGGGAGTAAGTTATACGTGTCAAATGAAAGCGGCGGAACAGTTACTGTTATTAATACAGCTAATAATTCAATTTTAAATACTATACCCGGCTTTAATCAGCCTAACGCCATGGCATTGAGTAAAGATGGTACTCATTTATATGTGATTGGTTTTAATGCAGGGAAGAGTTTTTTAGGTGTTGTTAATACCTTAACTAATACAATTGAAAATATTATATCGTCATCAGTAGGTGTTACGAACTTTAGCTATTTCCTTTCGCCAGGTGGCGGGTGCGCAGGTACACCAATTACTTTTAGTATAACGGTTAATACATCAATAGCGCCTTCGGTAGCAATAACGCAGTCTGCACTGGTTTGCCCAGGGCAACCGGTAAGTTTTACCGCAATAGCCGCCAATGCCGGAAATGCGCCAACTTATCAATGGCAGGTAAATGGCATTAACGCAGGAACCAATAGCCCTGCTTTTAACAGTAATACATTAAATGAAAATGATGCAATTACCTGTATTATTACAGGGAACGGGAGTTGCACTGTGCCCACTACTTCTAATACTGTTAATGTATTATTTAAGCCTACGGTTACACCCTCTGTTAGTATTACACCTCTTGTTATAGATGATTGCGACGGTATGGAGTCAACTTTTACTGCCACTCCAGTAAATGGGGGTACAAACCCGGTATACCAGTGGCAGGTAAATGGCATCAATGCAGGTACTAATAATTCAGTTTTTGCCAGCCGTACGCTTGTTAATAATGATGTGGTTGTTTGTAAACTAACCAATACAACAGATTGTACAATAACCCCAACGGTAACATCAAACGCAGTTAGTGTGATCAAAAGTCAGATGGTTTCGCCATCGGTAAGTATTACCACATCGGCATTAGCTACCGGTACTATTTGCGAGGGTAGCCCAGTAACTTTTAGTGCTACAGTTGTTAATGGCGATTTAAGTAATACTGTATACCAATGGAAAGTAAACGGAATTAATACTGGCACCAGCAGTAGTTTATTTACCACCAATGATTATAATAATGGTGATTTAGTTACCTGTTCAATAATCACAAGCGGTAAATGTTTAATTACTACAACGGCTAATTCAAACCAGATAGCATTATCGGTAATTCCTAATGTTACGCCTACTGTAAGCATAGCTCCTTCATCTGTTTATCCTGCTTGTTTAAATGCCCCGGTAACTTTTGCGGCAGGCTCTCCCAACGCCGGCGTAAACCCTAATTATCAATGGCAGGTTAATGGGAATACTGCGGGTACTAACAGTTCAACGTTTACCAGCAGTACATTAGCTAATGGTGATGAAATAACATGTATCATCAGTAACCCGGCAAGCTGTATAATACCTGTAACAAGTAATATGATAACGTTCAGTAGCCTGCCGTTGCCAACAATCGTATTCAATAGCAGCCCGGTAACCGTTAAACTTGGTGAGAGTGTGATCTTAAATCCTGTTATAACGGGCAATATAGCTACTTATAGCTGGTCGCCTGCGTTAGGATTGAGCGATATAAATGCAGAGCATCCGGTAGCGAAGCCATCAGTTACAACAACGTATACTTTATTGGTAACATCCGCAAGCGGCTGTACGGCTACTGCATCTGTAACTATTAATGTTATAAACCCCGTTATTATACCCAGTACTTTTACACCCAATGGCGATGGTGTTAATGATATATGGAGTATCCCATCATTGGTTGGTTATCCAGGCTGTACAGTAAATGTATTTAACCGTTATGGCACCCAATTATTTAAATCTGTTGGTTATGCAATGGCCTGGGATGGTACATATAAAAACAGCCCGCTACCTGCCGGAACTTATTATTATATTGTTGATCCTAAAAATGGATTGCCCAAAATATCAGGGTATGTAGTTATTTTAAGATAATTGCTTAAGATTTATAAAAAACACAACCCATAAACTATCTTTTCCATTAAAGGATAGTTTATGGGCGGGGGGGGCATATTGACTGATATATTTAAGTAATTAATTGCGTTAATAACTAATAGGCCTGAACCATGTTGCTAT
>NZ_JBFUJG010000137.1:0-12547 GCF_056401495.1 Mucilaginibacter sp. P4_E8 | reverse complement strand
TTACTGCATTTGGATAAAAACCTATTTGATTTAATCTTACAGGTGATGCCGATGTATCAATTTGTTGTGATAAAGCTGCCTGGGCAGTAAACAGCATGATAAATGTCCATACGCTTACACGCAAAGCAGTACTATGGTAAATAGATATTTTTTTCATTCAGGTTATATGAATACCGTTTATTACCCGGTAATCTGGTCAATAAATTTAAGTGTAACCTGTACAATGAGTATAATACTATTATTGCGAATTGTTTAAAAAATATAATACAAAAAAGACCTGCCCAAAATGGCAGGTCTTTTTTGTATTACTCAAATAGTTTAATCTTACAATGAAAACAACTTATACGCTAAGGCAAGGCTAAATACATTAACGCGCGTGTGCGAATTACCATCTCCATACGCGATTTTGTTTAAGCCACCCTCGTACCGTAAATCAATTGACAGGCTACTGATGTCAACACCGGCACCTACCTGGAACCCGTAATTGGCGCTTTTATAATCTAATTTTGTCGCATCGCTGGCAGCGCTACTTAAATTCTGATCTTTATTAACTGCAAATGAAAATACCGGCCCTCCATAAAAACGGCCACCTAAACCCAAAGCACCAATTTTACCACCTAATAATAAAGGTACATCTATGCTTGTAAATTTGGCTTTATTTTCGGGTTCATTAGGTGCGCTAACATTTATATTTTTACTGGTCAGATAAAGTTCCGGCTGAAAATTAAAGCCCAAACCACCTACTCTTGCCCAAACACCGGCTAAATAACCTGCACGGTTACTATTATTAAATATACCGTTTGAAGGGAAAGCAGCATAATTTAAACCTCCCTTTACACCAAATGCAAAGCTTGGTATTATTTGTGCCGACGCCACGCCGATAGTAAATAAGCAGATACTTAATGTTAAAATAATTGTTTTTTTCATAGTTTTTCTAATTGTTTTTAAGGTAAAAGATGTTTTGGATTTTTATTGATACTTGCCATAAGCAAACAAATGTCTACTAATTAGCAATATCCGGCTCATAATGTTTTACAAATTTGAAATAAAACATTATAAGCCGGATATCAAGAACTAAATCTGAAATAAAAGTATAAATTTTTTACAGAACCAGCATTATTCTTGTTTTTTTATAACGCTAACCGTCCCTGGTAATAATCAAGGATCTTGTTATAAATAAAACAGTCATAACGGGCGTTAATCAGGTTTATATTAGCCTTATCCAGGTTGTTTTTAGCAACCACAAAGTCAACTGATGTTAATACACCTGCGTTAAACCTTATTTCGGCCGTCCTGAACGATTCAGCATAGGCTTTAACCTGATCAACCAGTACATTATACCTGTTATAGGCTGATGTCATGTTCAAATAGGCTTGTTCAACATTTTGCCGTAAAACTATCTTCGTGTTTTCTTCTATATATTTAGATTCTAAAAGATCAATTTTAGCCAGTTTTACCCTGTTATGGTTTTGAAAGTAGTTTAATATTGGAATATTTAAACGAATGCCAAATTGAGTGCCGTAGTTATTTTTAAATTGATCGTAATAGCCTATATTATGATTGTCAAAGTTAGCCTGTTTCGTAAAAACAGATTGTGGACCGGTGGGTGTGTTTATAAATCCACCGGTGTTCACAATAGAAGAATCTCTTACTACAGAATTTTGTGCCGCACTTGAATAATTAGTAGATATCCCCCCAAATAATGAGATAGTAGGTGTTAGTGCACCTTTAGCCACTTTAACCCCCTTTTCGGCACCACGGCGTCTTAACTCTGCTGCTTTTACATAAGCTAATTGTTGTAAAGCAGTATTAAATATCTGGTCAGAGTTTTCATCTGTCTGTTTAGCCACATCCTGAACGCTTACCGGCTCCAGCTTTAGGTCTTTTTTATAGGGTAAATTTAAGATCTGCATCAGGTTTAGTTTTGATGCCTCAAGCGTGTTTTTAGTAGTCACTAAATTAAGTTGGTTATCGCCATAAGTACCTTTAAGGTCATACAGATCTGAAGGTAATTTATTGGCGCCTTCTTTTTCCAGGATCTCCAATCTTTCAACTTGTTTTTTTGATACATCAATCTGGTTATAAGCCTGGGCCAATAACTCGGTATTATCCAAAACCAAAAGATAAGCGGTTATCACATTAATGGTCACCTGGTCTTTTGCCTGTTGGAAATCCATTTTACCTGCCTGGTAATTTAATGATGTTTGTTTAATTGCATTTAAATTTTGCAAGCCGCTAAATAGCGTTAAATCGGCATTTAAACCGTAGTCGCCAGAAGTATATGACTGGGTTACATAACTATTGGTAAATGGATTGATACTACGTCCACTATTAATACTATGATTTACCTGGCCGTTAATAGATGGTAACAGGTTTTCTTTTGCCTGGATGTAGCCTACACGCAAGCGCTGCATATCCAATTCACTTTGCCTTACCACCAGGTTATTTTTTATAGCAATTTCAACACATTGCTTTACGGACAGCACTGAATCTGTTAGTACCTGAGTTTGAGTTTGGACCTGAGCCTGAGCTTTAATGGCAGAAAGTGCAATCAAACTAAAAAATATAAATTTAAAGTATCGCATTATTATATAATCAGAGTTGTTTTGAAGATTCGATTTTACCATCCAAAAGATTAATGATACGCGAACCGTATTCTGCATTTTTTTCGGAGTGTGTTACCTGTATAATAGTTACCCCATCTTCTTTGTTCAGCTTACGGAACAGTTCCATGATCTCCTCTCCTTGTTTAGAATTAAGGTTACCTGTAGGTTCATCGGCCAGTAAAAGTTTAGGCTTGGCAATCAGGGCACGGGCAATGCCTACCAGCTGCTGCTGCCCGCCTGATAATTGTGCCGGAAAAAGGTCTTTCTTGCCCACAATGCTAAAGCGATCAAGCATATCGGCCACCATGGCCTTGCGTTCGGTGCCCTTAAAATCCTGGTAAATAAGTGGTGTTTCAATGTTTTCATAAACGGTGAGCTCATCAATCAGGTGATAAGCCTGGAAAACAAAACCTACATATTGTTTATACAGTGCCGAGCGTTGTTTTTCTTTAAGCTGATGTACCGCGTGGCCGGCAAAATAATGATAACCGTCTGATGGTTCATCAAGCATGCCTATGATATTAAGCAATGATGATTTACCCGAACCCGATGGCCCCATGACAGAAACAAATTCGCCTTCATCAATTTCAAGGCTCAGATCGTTTAGTACAAAATTTTTAAGTCCGCTTACCTGGTAGTATTTCGAAATATGTTGGAGTGATAACATTTTTTAAATATTTGGTTTTGATTAGTATGTGTTTTTGTTTAAAAATATCAAATCATTTTGGGCAATCAAGTATCAATAATATACCAAACTTTTAATATTCTAATAATCAATACATTACATCAAACATGCAGTATAAATACTGTTCGCTTATGTAACAGGAAGCGTACGGTTATGATACAATGGAGTTTTTGAGTTATGAGTATTAAGTATTGAGTTCTAAGTAAAAAATCTTAAATCAAAAGTAAAAGTCAAAACCCTTATGCACCTGTTGGTGATAACGATTTTGACTTAGAACTTAATGCTTAAGACTATTCGCTCCGCAAGCTTTTAACAGGGTTGCTCATAGCTGCTTTTATGGCCTGAAAACTGATAGTCGCAATGGCTACCATGATAGCCAGGATACCGGCCAAAACAAATACCCACCAACTAATGTCAATGCGATAAGCAAAGTCTTGCAGCCACTTATGCATAAAGTACCATGCTAATGGCATGGCTATAAAGAAAGATGCTATAACCAGTTTCAGAAAATCAACAGAAAGCAGGTTTACAATGCCGGATACAGAAGCGCCCAAAACTTTGCGGATACCAATTTCACGCGTACGCTGCAGCGTGCTGTATGATGCAAGGCCAAGCAAACCTAAGCATGATATAAATATGGCCAGTACGGCAAAATTAAAGAACAGCTTACCAAAGCGCTGCTCRCTGCGGTATTGCCTGTCAAAAAACTCATCTAAAAAATAATAATTGTATGGCCTGTTTGGGATAAGTACCTTCCATTTATTTTCAATTTGCGCCAGTGTTGCTGATAAATTTTTAGGTGATACTTTTACCGTGATCAGGTCGAGATTGCGCAATTCGATACGCATTGTTAATGGCTTTATCACCTCTTGTAATGAGCGGAAATGAAAATCTTTCATTACACCCACTATTTTACCTTCGCGGCCCCATTGTTTAAAGCGCCTGCCTATAGCTTGCTGCGGCGAGCTATAACCAAACAATTTAACAGCAGCCTCATTGATCAGCATGGCCTGAGCGGTATCGGTACCAAAGTCGCGCGAGAAGGAACGACCGGCAACCATTTTTATTTTAAACTGGTTCACATAGTCATAATCAACAAAATAGAGATCGAGGTTAGCTATCTGCAGGTCACCTTTCTTGTTTTCAATTTCAGAGTAAGCGCCAGAGTTGCCCCCACCCGGGATACTGGAAGCCGATGCGGTTGACTTTACACCGGGCAGCAATGAAATGGCTTGTTTTAAAGCATCCTTTGCCGGGTCATCATTAGTATTGAGTACCAGCATTTGGTCTTTGCTAAAACCCAGATCGCGGTTACGCATAAAATCCATCTGGGTATAAACCACAATAGTGCCTATAATTAGTGCTATGGATATACTGAACTGGGCAACAACCAGCGTTTTACGTAAAACGTTCCCTTTGTTACTGCCAGAGAACCGTCCCTTTAAAACCATAACGGGTTTAAACGACGACAATACCAATGCCGGGTAAATACCTGCAAGCAAACCTATACCAACCGAAGTAACAAACAAAATAGTAAGGTAGTACCAGTTTGAAAAAACACCGGCACTTATGGTTTTACCTGCCAGTTGGTTAAACATAGGCAACAGCAAAGCCGAAAATATAAGCGTGAGTATAAAGGCAATTAAACAAAGCACTACCGATTCGCCTATGAACTGACTGGCCAACTGACCTCTTTCGGCACCAACTACTTTACGGATGCCGACCTCTTTAGCCCGCTCAACCGAACGCGCGGTGGTAAGATTTATAAAGTTGATACAAGCAATCAGCAAAATAAATATGGCTACTATACCAAATATGTAAACATTGCTGATGCTGCCCGTTTCCTGTCCACCCCTTTTTGAGTATAGGTAAACAGTTTTTAAAGGTTCAAGGAAAAGCGTATAAAACATCTGGCTCTTTTTCATCCCTTCCCCATCGCGGTTTTGAAGAAAAGCAGGCAGCTTTGCTTCAAGCGCCTTTTGAGTGGTGCCTGGCTTTAATAACAGGTAGGTTGTTGCACCAAAATTTCCCCATTGGTCATCTATCCCCTTATTAAACTTTTGGGTAAGGGATGTCATAGATATCACCATATCAGCCTTAATCTGCGAGTTCTCAGGAAAATCCTTCATTACACCGGTAACTATTGCCGGCACAGCATCGCCGGTAACCAGTACTGTTTGCCCCATGGGGTTTGCATTACCGAAATATTTTTTAGCGGTCGATTCAGTAAACACGATGCTGGCGGGTATTTTTAACGCGGTTTTAGGGTCGCCCTGTAATAATTTAAAATCAAAAACTTTAAAAAATGCCGAATCGGCAAACATTGACCGCTCTTCCTGGAATTTGATATTTCCTCTCCTCACCAAAAAACTTCCGCCGCTTGTTCTTACAAAAGATTCAACTTCGGGCAGGTCGGCTTTAATGTTTGGTGCAAAAGCCCAGGAAGTTATACCCGCGTTAATAGTTTCAGATGGTGTTTTTATATCCGTAACCAAACGATAAATACGATCTGCTTTGGAATGAAACTTATCATAGCTTAACTCAAAAGCAACATACATAAAAATGAAAAAGCCAGCTGTAATACCAATTGATAAGCCGGCAACGTTTATAAATGAAAAGCCACGGTGCCTCCAAAGGTTCCGTAGGGCTATTTTAAAGTAATTTTTTATCATGATAATGGTTAAACTCTAATTTCTAAAAAAAAGCTTTTTGCTTTGAGCTTTCTGACTTTAGCTTAAATCCTATTCACTTCTTAAGCTTTTTACAGGATTTTCTGTGGCGGCTTTAATTGATTGAAAACTTACTGTTGCAAAAGCTATGATCACCGAAACTCCACCGGCTATGGCAAATACCCACCAGTCTATCTCTATGCGGTACGCAAAACCCTGCAACCACTTATTCATAGCGTATAGCGCTATAGGCCAGGCTATAATATTTGCAATAAGGACAAGCTTTATAAAGTGACTTGATAATAACAATACAATGTTTTGTACTGTGGCTCCCAGTACCTTACGAACGCCAATTTCCTTTATCCTTTTTTCGGCCGAATAGGAAGCAAGTCCGAATAAGCCAAGACAGGAAATAATGATGATGAGTCCGGCTAAAATGCTAACTACAGCACTTACCTGGCTGTCTACACGATAAACCTCGCTAAAATGATCGTCCAAAAATTGATATTCAAAAGGCAGATCAGGAAGCTGCTTCATCCAGGTTGACCTGATATAGTCCATAGCCTCCGTCGCCCGGGCCCCGTTTATTTTAACTGATAGCTGGCTAAAGCCAAAATCCTTATTGTTAACCATAAAAAGGGTTTCTATTTTATAATGCAGCGAATTAAAATTAAAGTCTTTGGCAATACCGGTAATAACACCTGTGGAATCAAAACCAAAATGCTGCCCAATCAAAGCAGACATGGGCGTATTTTTATGATCTTTAAGGAGTTCTTTAGCCAAAGCCTCATTAATAATATATTCTTTACCCCGGGCCGATTTTTCCGAAGAAAAGTTTTTGCCCATTGCCAGTTTTATTTTATAAAGATCAAGATAGTCATGATCAACCACCAATAAGGTTGAGGTTAAGGTGCGCAATGGTGAGTCACCTATTCTAAACTCAACACCGGTTTGATCAAGATGGCTGCCCAATATATCTTGCGCACCAGTAACGCCTTGTACCAGTGAGCTGGTTAGTAGTTGTTGTTTTAAAACGTCATATTGAGCCGGTGATACCATATTTAACGGTATTGTAACTACCTGATCGCGATTGAAACCAGGGTCGCGCTTTTGCATGAAGCGCAATTGCTTAATAACAAAAATGGTAGCGATCATTAATATAATAGCACTTGTAAATTGGCCTACAACAAGAATGTTCCGCAACGACCCTTTGTTTTTTCCGGTCTCAACAGACCCTTTTAATACCTTAACGGGTTGAAAGGAGGACAGAAATACTGCCGGGTAAATGCCTGAAAGTATCCCGATAAATACAGCAGCTAAAAATATAAGCATGATTAGCCCAGCGTTATTCATTAATGGCAAACTTATATCGCGCTGACTAAGGTTATTTATATAAGGCAATGCAAATGCAACCAATATGGACGCAAAAATTAAGGCGATCAGGGAAAGCAATACTGTTTCGCCCAAAAATTGCAAGGCAAGCTGGAAACGCTGGGCGCCTATAGATTTACGAACCCCAACTTCCTTAGCCCGTTCTGCCGACCGTGCTGTAGAAAGATTAATAAAATTAATACAAGCGATTACCAGTACAATTAATGCAATTACACCAAAAAGATTAGTAAGTTTTTGATCGAATTTTTGAAAGTTTATATAATCCAGCCCTATATCGGCAGCATTTGCATGAACATCTTTAAGCGATAACAGGAATAATTCGTAAAATTTCCAATTATCTGCACGCATATACTTTTTTTGATAAGCTGGAAATTTCTTTTCAAGGACTTTTATATCGGTACCCGGAGCAAGTTCAAGATAAGTATTTAACCAGTTGCCTCCCCAGTTTGTGAACATTCGCGGGTTAAAAATGGTATTGAACGAAAACAAGGCATCAAATTGCAGTTGTGAATTTTTAGGAACATCAGCTAAAATTCCGGTGACCGCGTAACTTGTTGTGTCGTTGCCATAGTGTGTAATCGTTTTCCCCATAGGGTCTGCATTACCAAATATTTTTTTTGCGGTTTGCTCAGTAAGTAAAACGCTGTGAGGTTTTAACAAAGCAGTTTCTCTGTCGCCACGCAGCAGTTTAAAATCAAACATTTTTAAGAATGTCGAATCGACAAAAAATACCTGTGGCGAAAATATTTTTTTCAGCTGATAGGTAATCTGAAACTTTTGCTGCCAGCGCACTCGTGTAAAATTTTTAATTTCGGGGAATTCACTTTTTAAAGTTGGCCCCATCGGGAACATAGATAAAGCCACCTTTTGCGATGCTCCCATGCCCTCAAACTTTTGCACCTCATTTAACCTGTAAATGTTTTTTGAGTGCATGCTATCAAAGCTTTTTTCATAAAAAACAAACAACATAATAACAATGCAGGCAGCCATACCAACGGATAGGCCTACGATGTTAATAGCCGAAAAAACCTTGTTTTTCCAGATATTTCTCCAGGCAATTTTTATGTAGTTCTTTATCATGATATCTTAAATGGTAAATCCTAATTTCTAAACTCTAAATACTAAATATTACAACAAGCTTTTGGCTTTGAGCCTTTAGCCTTCGGCTTATAACCTATTCGCTTCGTAAACTCTTAACAGGATTGGCAATTGCCGCCTTAATAGCCTGGAAACTTATGGTTATTAAAGTAATAACGATGGCCGCAACTGCAGAAATGATGAAAACACCCGGGCCAATATTTATACGGTAATCATACTTCTGTAGCCAGTTTTGCAAAAAGTACAATGCAACCGGCGACGCTATTACACAACTGATGATCACCAACAGCACGAAATCTTTAGATAATAAAAACCATAACTGGCTCACTGTGGCGCCTAACACCTTACGTACACCTATTTCTTTGGTGCGCTGCTCGGCAATATAAGCTGCAAGCCCAAACAGGCCCAGGCATGATATAAAAATGGCCAGGCCTGCAAAAATACCCGATAGCTTACCTACTAATACTTCCTGGCTAAATTTGCTGTTATAATCATCGTCAACAAACCTGTAGATAAAAGGATAAGCCGGATTGTATTTAGAAAATATCTGGCTGATCTTTTCGACAGCGCTATGTGGGTTTACATTTGGAGCCAGACGATAAATAATATTATCATGCGGATATGCACTATACAAAAACATAGTAGGATCGGCTTTGGCAAAAGGCGAAGCCATTAGCGCGTCCTTTATCACTCCTATTATTTTCATCCGTTTACTGTCATGTGTAATGACCTGGCCGACGGGTTCTTTCAAACGCAAACGTTTTATAGCAGCTTCATTGAAGATAACATTTAAAGTATCTGACGGTGAATTGATAAAATCCCTACCTGTTTGCATGCGCATTCCCAAAGTTTCGAAATAACTATCTGCAACAGTTATCACCCCCATCTCCACAGTTTCACCGGCAAGCTTACCCGGCCATTGCTCAATATCATTGTGCATATTAATATCGGTGGCTGAGCTTGAAGCATTAGTCATACTTTGAACTACTCCGCTTCCAAGCAGGTCGTTTTTAAGCGCTGAATAATTTTTACCAAGATCATTATTCATATTAGAAGTTAGTAATCGATCAAAGCTGAAACCGGCCGGTCGGTTTTTGGCGTATTGTATCTGCCTGTAAATTACAACGGTACTTATAATGAGTGTTATAGAACAACTGAACTGCAATACCACTAATACCTTTCTTGATAATGATGCTGAACGCCCCACCTGAATTGTTCCCTTTAAAACTTTTACAGGATTAAATGACGATAGATAAAAAGCCGGTCTGCTGCCTGCAATAAGGGCCGTAAGTAATACACAGCCTATCATAGCCAGCCAAAAAGTTATGCTGCCGAATGGGATACGGATCATAGTACCTGTAAGCGCATTAAAAGGTTCCAAAGCTAACTGCACAAAAAGTACCGAGCACAAAAAGGATATAAAGGTGATCAATAACGACTCGGTTAAAAATTGGAAGATCAAATGTTTGCGCTGTGAACCGATGGCTTTGCGTATACCTACTTCACGTGCACGTTTCTCAGACCGGGCAGTGGTTAAGTTTATAAAATTAACACAGGCTATCAACAATACCAAAATACCAATAATGCTAAAAATGCGTACATAGTCAATAAAGCCGCCACTGGCTATGCCATTTTTATAATCGGAATATAAATGCCAATCCGGCATAGGCTGCATGATCACATCAGAATTTTTAGCGTTGGTATTGTCCTCACCCTTTTCCATATTTTTTATTTTGGGTGCTATCTGGGCATAAGTTATACCGGGTTTTAGTTTAACATATATTGAAAATCCATTATCGCCAAAACTATTATACCAGTTCTTCATCCAGGCCTGAGTTTGCTCTAAAAGGCTGAATGGTATAAGGTATTTAAATTGCAGTGATGAATTGGAAGGAATGTCCTGCACTACACCGGTGACCTTTAAATTATAGGCATTATCAACTTTAACTACTTTGTTAATCACATCCACTTTACCAAAAAGGGCAATTGCAGTAGCTTGTGTAAGCACAATAGAGTATGGGTCCTTTAACGCCGACCCAGCATTTCCCTGCAACATGGTATATTTAAACATTTTCAGGAAATCGCTACCAACCTGCGGGCCATTAAGGTAAAGTTTTTTATCGCCTACCATCAGTCCATGCGAGCCTATACCATCAGTTGGAGCTACATATTCTATTTCAGGGTAATTATTACGGAGCGCATTAGCCAGTTTAAGTGATGTAGAACTAAATGTGAGGGTTTCTCCATTACTGTTAAAATTTCGCCTTACCTGATATAAGCGGTCTGAGTCTGGCAAAAACCTATCATACGAAAACTCATTATTAACCCATAGCGCAATTAGTAATGCTACAGCCATCCCGGCCGCCAACCCCAGTATGTTAATGGCGCTATAAACTTTATTATTGATTATGTTGCGCCAGGCTATTTTGAAATAATTCTTGATCATACATTTAAAACTCTAMACCTAATTTCTAAATATTAAAAGCTTTCGGCTTTGAGCCTTAAGCCATGGGCTTTTAATCTTATTCGCTTCTTAAACTTTTAACCGGATTGGCCAGTGCTGCAATAATGGAGCGATAACCCACCGTGATAGAAGCAATAATAAATGTTAATAATATGGACGCCAGAAAAATACCGGGGCCAATGGTTATACGATATTTAAAATCCTGCAGGTAATTGGTCATTGCCCACCAGGCCAATGGGGCGGCAATTACAAACGCGATCAATAATAACTTAGTAAACTCCTTGCCAAAAAGCCATAAAACGTGCTGTATATTGGCGCCCAATACTTTGCGCACACCAATTTCTTTTGTTTTACGCACAGCCATAAATGATACTAAGCCATACAGGCCTAAACAGCCTATTACAATGGCAATACCTGCAAATGCCTCGATAAGGGTAAGCAAAATATTATCCATCTCATAAAACTTGTTAATGCTATCATCCAGGAACTGGTATGAATAAAGTTCTTCAGGAAAAGTTTCATTCCAGATCTTTTCGAATGYAGCCAACGACGTTTTGGCATTGTGCATATTGATCTTAACAGCACAGGTTGAATATCCTCCATAATTAGGCATAATGCACACCGGCGAAATTTCACCATGGAATGAATAATTATAAAAGTCTTTAACTACACCCACTATTGGTGCCGTTGTTGATTTCCCGTTTATACTCAACATTTTGCCAATAACATCCTTCGGTTTCAGGTTAAGTTTTTTCACAAAGGTTTCATTCACTACAAACTCCCTTGTTGAATCGGCAGGAAAAAAGTTCCTGCCGGCCACCAGTTTTAAGCCAAACGTGGCAATGTAATTTTCATCGGCTGTTTTGGTATTAATACCCCAGTGCTCTTCCTCGGCCCGGTGATTAAAATTAACACCGGTAGTATTATTTGATTGCGATGCAGGCGGCCTGTAACAATAGGAAACTTTTTCAACCCCCTGCACTTCGTTTATGCGGTTACGCATGGTGTTCAGTTTTACCTTATCGTTTTGCGGTACAGGCAGCAACACTATCGCATCTTTATTAAATCCAAGATCGGCCGTTTGTGAATAATGCAATTGTGATACAATAATAATGGTGCCTATAATTAAGATCTGCGAAATAGAGAACTGGGTTACAACCAGTATCCGGCGTAAAGAAAACCCACCTATATGTTTTTGCGAAAGTTTACTTTTAAGTGCCAGGATGGGTTGAAACCTTGCAAGCACCAGGCCCGGATATGAACCCGACAGAAAGATCACTATAATACTAATAAGAATTACAAAAACCGATAGCTGTCCTTTGTTAAACACCATTTCTGATTGGAACAAATGATTTATGGCGGGTAGGGCGATGTATGATAAACCAATGGCTACAATAACCGCCACAATTGTAATTAAAGCAGTTTCGGCAATAAACTGCCAAAAAAGCTGGTAAGGCAAACTGCCCAGTACTTTACGGATTCCAACCTCTTTTGACCGGTTAAGAGCTTGTGCAGTAGCCAGGTTTACAAAGTTTACGCAGGCGGTTATGATTAGGAATATGCCTATAAAAAATAATGCCCATAGATATTTTTTGTCAGCATAGCCATCTAATTCTGCATTAAAGTGCATATC
>NZ_JBFUJG010000136.1:0-12625 GCF_056401495.1 Mucilaginibacter sp. P4_E8 | reverse complement strand
AAGATATCGTTATTGTCCGAAGTAAGATTTAAAGCCAGTTTCTCATCAACCCAATGGCACAGTGCTATTGTTTTTCCATAAGCCGGGGGGGCAGTCAAAACGGTTGCGGCATAGTCACCTTTTAAAAACTCATCAAAATGTTTATCAAGAAAATTCCTTTTTATACTTTGATTAAAAGGAATACCCGATTTGTTTTTTAAGGCTTGCAATGTAAAGTTTGTAATTTTTGCAGCTTTATGGCTCAGAGAGTTCCAATCAACATTTTCATGATTTGTTTTAAGGGATTCTTTGTCTTGTTTTTCGCAAAAGTCTTCCCACCCCTTATAACCACAATAGTTTGATAATACATCAATAGTAAATAGCGATGGTTTAAACTTGCTAAGAGCAAATCCATATATACGTTTTAAAGTGGTTTCGCTTACGGTATGGTTTGTTTTAATACTAATTTGCACAGAAAGAACCTTACAATCACTGGCTTCTATACGTGTAAGATGAGAGTTGGCTAAAACGTATGACTTTAATAATTCAAATAGCTGTGATGAGAAGACTGCCATATTATAAAACTATCAGGACGAAGTTTGTTTGATCAATTTGTTGTGATCGTAACATGACTTTCCCTGCATTATAGGTTTAGTTGATCTGTAGGTTAATTAATAAGTTTATGAATGTATGTAAATTTATAGCCGAACGTTTTATTCATCTCTTAAGTGAACGAAATGAATGTTTGACCGATTATTCAGTAAATGAACACGGGTATACAGTAGGGGGGGTATATACGCGCAAAGGAGGGCTGGTATAGCTACATAAAAGAGTTTAAGTCGTAATGTACATATTGCCGGTTTACAACCGCAAATACATTCGCTTGCTGCTTTTATAACAGACAACAAATAGATATTGCACAGATCAGTACATGAAAAACTCCCATCACCAACAGGTCTGATTGTTCATCAGTAAGTATACCGCCTGAAGCTTTAACATTTAACTTTCTTAATTTATAAACGCCATAAATGCCTGTAACAGTTGCTAAGACAACTCCCATTAACGCCACTTTATCGCCTAAAATACTATTTATCATTTCTCAGAATTTTTTAAAGCCAGGGTCTCCTAAAAGATTATTATTAGTACATATATATATATTATGCTAATACATCGCATGTGTTTATTTTATTCATTATTATAAGTTTATTCACATTGTTCATTCTGTCTGTTTTGCCTTTAAATAGCCATTTCCAACTTAACTTTCCCATATCTAAACCCGTATTACTTGACAATTTGGTACGCATAAGGGTATTAATTATTCTTTATAATAAATAGTAAAAAGACTACCACAATACATTGACTTACATTAAAAAATCAGATGGATAACACAGATATTTTGGCCGAAAAACTTGATTTTACATACAAAAAAGAAGAAGGACCCAGCGATGTGAGAGGGCTAATAGCATTATGCATTAATTACTGGTACGTTTTTGTATCGAGTATTGTTGTATGCTCAATAGCCGCATTCATTTATATTCAGTATTATCCAAATCAATGGAGCATTGTTAGTAAGGTTATAGTTGAAGATGATCAGGGTACACCTGCAAAGGCCCTAACCAATGGCTTGAATGCTGACCTTGCCTCACTTTTTGATGTAAAGAGCAATGCAGATAATGAGGTCAAGATATTAAAATCAACAAGCCTTTTGAACAGGGTGGTTGCCAAGCTCGACCTGAATATTCATGTTTTGGACGATAACGGATTACAGAGCTTTGAGTTATATAAAGATGCCCCTTTTACTGTAGCGGTAACCTATAACAAGAAAAATATCAAACTGATCAAATACAAAGTTAAGATACTGAATGATCAAAGCTTTAAACTGGAAAGCAGCAAGGAAGATCTGGATATTAACGGAGTATTTGGCAAACCCGTTAAGCTTAATCAATACACAGTAACTCTGAATAAAACCGACAAATTTAAACCATCTGGTGATTATAAACTGCGGATCCAGTCATTAAAACAGGCCGAAAATGACCTTGCCGGAAATTTGAACGCGGGCCTGGATGATAAACAGGCTACTGTTATTAATCTTCAGTTAAGCTATGAAAATCCTGATCAGGGCGAACTGATATTACAAACATTGATGCAGATGTATTTGCAAAGTAACTTATCTAACAAGATACGTAAGGCAGACAGCACCATGAAGTTTATTGACACCCGCCTGGTTGTTGTTGGAGCCGAGTTGAACAAGGTTGAAAAAAGTTTGGAGCAGTACAAGGTACAGAACAAAATATCTGATATTAATGCACAGTCAAAGGCCCTTGTTGAAGGGGCAAATCAGTATCAGAGTAAACTTAATGATAACTCTGTACAGCTGGCTGTAGTAAATGATCTGTATAAATATGTTAATGATGCCAACAATCCACAGGTTGTGCCCAGCTCACTGATAACAAAAGATGTTGCATTTGGTTCGGCCATTAATGCTTACAATGAAATGCTTTTGCGCCGGGAGCAACTAAAATTAAACCTCACGGATAACAGCAATATCATCCAAAACCTTAATCAGCAAATTGAACTGGCCCGAAGATCATTGATGGCCAGTATAAAAAGCTTCCGTAATAGTTTGCAGGTTTCACAATCGGCATTCCAAAAACAAAACTCATTTATCCAGGGTAAAATTTCAGATGCCCCGGTTAAGGAAAGGATCTATTTAGATTATTCAAGGCAACAAAGTTTAAAGCAGGACCTTTATTTGTTTTTGCTTCAAAAAAGAGAAGAAACCGCCATTTCACAAACCGCGACTATTTCCAGTTGCCGCATATTGGATAATGCCGAAAGTGACGAAAAGCCCTATGCCCCTAAGCAATCGGTTATATATTTAATTGGTTTGTTTGCCGGTATATTTTTACCTGCTGCAGGTTTAAGTATAAAAGAGATGCTTAATATCCGTATCAACAGCAAATCTGATATTGAAAAACACACCAGTGTACCCTTACTGGGCGAAATAAGCAGAAATGTGAACAAGAATAAGTTGTTGATATATAATGATTTTCGCTCCATCATTTCCGAAGAGATCAGGGCTGTGCGTACTAACTTAAAGTATGTAACAGAAAAAGGAAAATCAAATGTGATCCTGTTCACTTCGAGCATGAGCGGTGAAGGGAAATCCTTTATATCCCTTAACCTGGGAAATTCAATAGCCATGTCGGGTAAAAAAGTTGTACTGCTTGAACTTGACCTCCGTAAGCCCAGGCTGTTAAAAAATATGGGTGTCGACAATGACTATGGCTTCACCAATTATGTGATCTCGGCCGAAGAGGATATTTGTAACCTCATCAAGCCATCCACTTTTAACGAGAATTTCTTTTTCATTTCATCAGGGCCCATTCCGCCAAATCCAACCGAGCTGTTAATGAATGACCGGTTGAAAATATTAATAGACGATCTGCGGACAAAGTTTGATTATGTGATCATTGACAGCGCACCGGTAGGGCTGGTATCAGACGCCCTGATCATTGAGGAGTTTGTTGACATCACTTGCTACGTAGTAAGGCAAAACTATACCTATAAATCGCAATTAGGTATTGTAAATGACCTGCATAAATCAAAGAAAGCAAAACATCTTTATTTGATCGTGAATGATATAGAGCTTAAAAAGAATGGCATTACGGGTTATGGACATGGTTACGGCCATTATGGTTATGAAATGATCGAGGAAAAGAACAACAAGCTGTCCTCTATTTTTACAAAAGCAAAATAAGGCGCCCGATTAAAATTAATGGTTATGTTACAGGTTATACAAAGCAATCTTCATCAATTTTTTAACAGGGGGCATGAACGTTCGGTAAAGGCAAAAAAAAATATTGTTCAATCGATATTTTTAAAAGGCGGCAGTGTCATTATATCTCTTACACTAATTCCGTTAACCATAAACTATATTAATCCAACACAATATGGTATGTGGTTAACACTAAGCTCGTTAATAACCTGGGCTGCTCTTTTTGATATGGGCTTAGGGAACGGACTTAAAAACAAACTGGCAGAATTTATGGCCCTGGGCGATGTTCAAAAGGCCCGCAGTTATGTAAGCTCAACCTATGCTATATTGATCGTTATTTCGCTGTTGCTGTTCATTTGTTTCTATTTTATTAATCCATACATCAAATGGCACCGCATTTTAAACGTTCAGGATAAGGGCAGTACCGATCTGAACCATTTGGTATTGATCATATTCGCTTTTTTTTGMTTTCAGTTTGTAATACAGCTTATCAATACGGTATTAACAGCCAACCAGGCCCCGGCTAAGTTTGYGTTTTTAAACCTGGTAGCTCAGGTATTAACATTGGTAGCCATAGTATGCCTCATTAGGTTTCACAAACAAGGTTCTTTAACAGATCTGGTTATTATTATAGCAGGAGTACCTTTAATAGCACTCCTTGCTGGGAGTATATGGTTTTATAAAGGCAGTTATAAACAAATTGCGCCTACTATAAGCTATATAAATTTCAGGCACGCCAAGGAGTTGTTAAGTGTTGGCGGCGGATTTTTTATTATTCAAATATGCGCGCTGGTATTTTACGAAACTGATAATATTGTTATCGCCCAGTTATTTGGTCCAAAGGAAGTAACCACTTTTAATGTGGTATATAAGCTTTTCTCTATAGTGCTGATGCTTTTTGTTATTGTGATAACACCATTTTGGAGCGCATTTACCGAAGCTTATATTAAAAACGATTATGAATGGATCAAAAATGCCATTAACAAAATAAATAAGCTGTGGGTAGCGCTGAGCTTTTGCACGGTATTATTGCTTATTGTTTCGCCCTTTATCTACAGTTTATGGTTGGGTAAAAGTGTTACCGTTCCCTTAGCCTTATCAATAGCCATGTGCTTATATACTATAACCAATATTTGGCAAACTATATATGTTCAGCTTTTAAACGGGATAGGTAAAATAAAACTACAGTTATATCTAACTACAATAGGGGCCATTTTAAACATTCCATTGGCAATTGTGCTGGGTAATGTATTTGGAATTGCGGGTGTAACACTTGCAAATGCTATTCTGTTTATCATTATGGGCATAGCATTTTCGGTTCAGGCAGGTAAAATAATTAATAAAACCGCTACGGGTATTTTTAACGCCTAAGCAAGGGTTTATCATAACAAAAAGTATGAAAGAATACATCGACAAAACATTTATGATGAACCCTTTGGGCGAATATTTTAAGTGGCTTAAATGTAAGGTAACCTACCAGGTACGGTATTGGGGCAAACATTTCAGGATAGGCTATTTAAGCACAATTGATAACAGCAGCTTTGGCAGGTATAATATAATAGGCAGCCATTGTGTGGTAAGTAATTGCACACTTGGCGATTTTTCATACATAAACAGCTATAGCTATATTTTATATACCACCATTGGGCGGTATTGTTCTATTGGGCCTAATGTAAAGATGGCTCCGGGTAAACACCCAACTTCGGTTTTTGTAAGTACGCACCCGGTTACTTTTAACAATCAGGGTAACTTATTAAAAAACTATTGTACAGAGCAAAAATTTAAGAACCACCAATCTGTAACCCTGGGGAACGACGTATGGATTGGTGCCAATGCAATTATCATTGATGGGGTAAATATTGCAAATGGAGCTGTTATAGCTGCCAATTCGGTAGTAGTTAAAGATGTTGGCGCTTATGAAGTTGTTGGGGGAAACCCGGCAAAGCTTATTAAAAAACGATTTGATGATGTGCAGATAAAATATCTGCAGGAAACAGCATGGTGGAACAATGATGAAGCCTGGGTACAAAGCAATATTTCAAGATTCTGGAATATCGAAGATTTTATGGAGCCCACTAAAGTAGAACACGTTAAAGCAGTTTGACCTATGTATGTTAT
The DNA here is from genome assembly GCF_056401495.1 of Mucilaginibacter sp. P4_E8. Classification (NCBI taxonomy): domain Bacteria; kingdom Pseudomonadati; phylum Bacteroidota; class Sphingobacteriia; order Sphingobacteriales; family Sphingobacteriaceae; genus Mucilaginibacter; species Mucilaginibacter sp. P4_E8. The sequence continues at coordinate 6,750 of NZ_JBFUJG010000136.1, read as the reverse complement.
CAGAAAGCTATACAGACTATTACGGGTTGTTTACTATAAAATAGCGCCTATATATTCATGGCTCATCAGCTGTTTTAAGTTTTACTTAAACGGGGTAAAGTTCCATCGCGATTTTATAGGTTTTGGTATCCCGATACTGGATATTAATATGAAAGGTAATTTTTCAATAGGCAAAAGGTTCAGGTTTAATAGTGGTAAATATCATGCTATGGGCGGGCGCCAGCAGCAATGTTATTTTGTGGTTGCTAAAGGTGGTGAACTCACCATTGGCGATAATGTAGGGGTTACGTCGGTAGCTTTAATATGCCATAATAAAATAAGTATAGGCAACAACGTGAAAATAGGGATCAATACGGTTATCTACGATACTGATTTTCATTCGCTGGATGCCAGGATGAGGAACAGTTACCCCGAAAGGCTGGACGGTGTAAAATCAAAGCCTGTAATTGTACATGATGGCGCTTTTATAGGCGGGCACAGCACTATCTTAAAAGGAGTAACTATTGGTAAAAATTCAATAGTAGGTGCTGGTTCGGTAGTGTTTGAAGATATACCTGATGAACAGGTATGGGCCGGCAACCCGGCCAGGTACGTGCGTGATAATTACAAATATGATTATGCAAGAGTTTAAAACAGATATTTAAAATGATCAACCGGATATATCCATTTTTATTGCTGATCCTGATCCTGGCTTCGTTTTTCCATGTGCAGGCCATTGTGTTAGGTATTTCGCTGGTAATTATTTTTATGCCGTTAAAACAGCATTTGGCGGTAATAAAGGCAGCCAGGGTTTTTGCAGCTTTATTGCTGCCTGCTATACTTGGGTTAATAGCGGGTTACCAAAATAGCAATTATCTCATTTTAAAAGACCTTTACTATTTCACCATCCCGGTATTATTTATACTGGCCGGAATTGTGCTGGCCTGCCGTGTTGATATCGAAGCGTTTTTAAAAACACTGGTTTTTGCAGGTGTGCTTACCTCTGTAATGGTAACGGGCATATCCATATCATACATGGGGTTTGGCGCTCTGCTCGACCCGTACTCGGCGCATTATGCCATGGGCATTATAGGTGCGCCCGGACCGCCGATAGCATTAGCCTGCCTGTTATTTGCCTGGAAGTTTAACATCAGGTTATTCAGAGCCCGTTGGTTTAATTTATTTGTGGCTATAAATGCTTTTGGCGTTTATATGTGTGCTTCCCGTACCTATGTTATCATCATGGGGTGTTTTATGCTGCTGCTTGTTGCCGATAAAGTAAAAAGGATGTGGGTAATACCTACAATATTTGTGTTGATCATGATCGCCTTCCTGATACCCACTGATATTTTTAAGGCAACCTCCTCAGAAACATTTATGAGCAAAATGCTGGGCTCATTTAACGAGCTTAAAATGGGCGATTATAATACAGAACAAGACATCAACCTGAAGTATCGTGGCTATGAATCATTCATGGCGCTTAAGGGTTACGCGGAAGGCGATACAAAAGACTGGATATTTGGTGGCCTGGGTAAATTAATTGACCTCAAAACCTTTGTAAGACTGGGCGAGGATACCGATTTTCAGTACATCCCGGTGTTGCATAATGGCTGGTTGTACATCCTGGTAAAAACAGGTATAGTGGGTGTGGTAACCTATATTTTAGTGTTTTTTGGCTTGATAATTACAAACTGGAAAAAATACGCGGATGCGAAAGGTAAGCCTGCCATCAGGATGTTTGCGGCCCTCACTATTGGCTGCATTTTTAGCTTATTACTTACCAACTACATTGTAACCGCGCTTTTTAATGTAGAAATGTGCATTATAATGATCACGCTGGGTTACAGCTATCTTAATTTTAATTCACTGGTTTTCAGACTGAATGAACGTAAAAAGGCTGTTGTTCTTGAATACGAAAAAACTTACTGATATAAATATGGAAACACTTGCAGATACTCCCAAAGTAACCATTATTACGGTAGTATATAATGCACAGACTACCATTGAGGATACCATATTGAGTGTTATCCATCAAACCTATACCAACCTGGAGTATATTATTGTTGATGGTGGTTCAACTGATGGAACAATAAAAATCATTAACAGGTACCTGGACAGGATCACCCGTTTTATAAGTGAACCCGACAAAGGTATAGCCGACGGGTTTAACAAGGGTATAGCTATGGCAACCGGCGACTGGATAGGAATGATCAATGCCGACGACTGGTATGCACTAAATGCCGTAGAGCTTATCATGAACAACAGATCGGCAAATGATGATGTATGCTGTGGCAACATCATGCTCATTGGGAATAATGGCTTTGAACGCAGTAAAAAAAGTAAGGTGAGTTGGCTAAACTTCGGGATGTACATTATGCATCCTACCTGTTTTATCAAAAAGGAAGTTTATCAAAAAGTAGGCATGTATGATACAGGCTTAAAAATAGCTATGGACTTTGATATGTTCCTGAGGATAAAGGATAACAGATTCAAAATTAAACATATCGATGAAACCGTGGCTTATATGCGCACTGATGGAGTAAGCAGTGATACCGTAAAAATGCACCGGGAAGAGCTGGCCGTGATGCGCAGGCACCTGAAGGGATTAAGCTATTTCAATTCATGGATATTTAATTATTTAAACAGGCTACGATGGAAATATTTTTATAAAGACCCACTACGCACACAATTAAACTGATACCCTAAAATAAATACCCCTGTAATGAAAAAAAAGATCCTCATATCCGCTTATGCCATATCTCCGGTTAAAGGTTCAGAGTATGGCGCCGCCTGGAATACCGTAACACATTTGGCCAGTCAGCATGAATTATGGGTGCTTTATGGCATGTCTGATGATCATATGGGTGATACGCAAACCCTCAGGAATTATATAAAAGATACCCCTTTGGCATCTGTTACTTTTATTGAAGTAAAGGGTGGGCGCCTTGCTACATGCATCAATATGCTCAATAAAGTGGGTTTGGGATGGTTTTTTTACTTTGCTTATTATCTGTGGCAAAAAAAGGCATTAAGGGCCGCGCGCCAGGTTTTAAAAACTGTTGATATAGATGTAGTACACCAGTTGGGGCCAATAGGGTTCAGGGAGCCCGGATTTTTAGCAAAGCTGAATAAACCTATGGTGTGGGGGCCTATAGGAGGGATGAATATCATTAGTCAGGAACTGCTAAAGGGTAAGCCATTGTTAACAAGGATAAAGTTTTCAGTTAAAAATGCGATCAATCATTTTCAGATCAATTACTCAAAAAGGATTAGAGAAGCATTTTCACAAGCTGATGTTTTGATAGCTGCTACGTCGGCAGGACAGCAAATCATCTGGGAAAAATTTGGTATTGAAAGTTATTATTTGCCCGAACAGGGCATTGTAAACCATACGTTCCTTGACGAAACAAAATTTGACCACATTGGGCAACAGGTGCAATTGGTTTGGTCGGGCAGCCTTATTGAACGAAAGAATTTTGCCATGTGCTTAGATGCATTGGCCGGTGTTAAACATTGGAATTGGATACTTAACGTATTGGGCAATGGGCCTTTAATGGCAAAACTACAGGAAAAAGTTGCTGAGCTAAACTTAAAGGATCGTATTGTGTGGCATGGTCATTTGCCACGGAAAGATGCCATTCGCATCATGTCTGGTGCTCATCTGCACATCATTACCAGTATAGCCGAAGATAATCCGGCTGTGATCTTTGAAGCATTGACCTATGGCGTACCAACTTTAACCATTGATCATTGTGGCATGGGCGACGTGATCTGCAGCAAATGCGGCATAAAAATAAAGCCGGATACTTATAACGCCATGGTTGGTAATATGAGCCGTGCACTAAACAGACTGCTCAGAAGCCCCCATGAACTGGTGGAACGCGCACAAACCACATTGATATGTGCTGATGAATACAGCTGGGATAAAAGATTATCTAAACTGAATAATATATATAACCAGGCTATCCTGGCACACGGCAGGCGTTTTAATTCTTCATTGATTCAAACCTCAATAACTGCCTGATATGCTTTTAGTAAATCACCATAAAAAAATAAAATTGGGCATTGATGCCAAATGGTTCTTCAAGGGGCCGCCAAGTGGTAATATGGTGGTAAAAAACCTGGTGAACGAAATGGTAAATAACAATGATGAACAATTTGAGCTTTACCTGCTTATAACCAGGGATTTTAAAAAACAGGCACTTGATTATTTTCCGGCTCATGTAAAGCTCATTTTTTTGCCGGTAATTCCAAACCTGTTATCAAACATGTTACTGGTACCGTGGATTGCACGCATATATGGATTGGAAGCTATGCTTTATCAAAATTTTAGCAGTTTGTGGCCGCAGGCACTATGTAAAATAGTGTACATACATGATGTTTTGTTTTTAGACTATCCCCAATATTATTCACGTTCAGAATTGAGGTATTTCAAAGAGATGAAACGTTTGGCAGCCAGGGCCGATATGATCATCACCATATCAAATTCAGAAAAAGAGCGGCTGGTAAAAAATAAAGTAGCCAGTGAAAACAGGATAGCGGTTGTATACCACGGCATTAACCGCGACTTTAAAACATTAGCAAATTATCCTGGCGAAATGGTGAACGCTTTAGCGCTTAAATACCGTTTGCCCTCCAAATATTTGTTATATGTTGGGCGGGTAAACATCCGCAAAAATATTGCCCGCCTGGTGAGCGCCTTAAATATGCTCGATGATAAAGCGATAAAACTGGTAATTGTTGGTGAACTGGGTAATGATATAACCGTATTGAAGAACCATATTACAGAAGAAGGTCTTGCACACAGGATAATATTCACAGGTCATGTACCAGAGAGCGACCTGTATTTAATTTATGCTAATGCCACTGTTTTTTGTTTCCCATCATACGCTGAGGGTTTTGGCCTTCCGCCTTTAGAGGCCATGCAATGTGGTGTGCCGGTTATTGTATCAAAACGTACTGCACTGCCCGAGGTTTGTGGGGATGCGGCCATTTATATTGATCCTGATGACGCGGAGGATATAGCAGAAAAGATAAACTTTTTATTGAACGATGTTAACCTGTATAATAAAAAGGTAACGGACGGGATAAATCATGCTAAAAAGTTCTCCTGGCAAATATCAGCAAACGGAATACTAAAATTAATTGGCGATGCATACATTAATTGAAAACGTAATACGCAAGCTCAAGAACAATCCTGAGTATAAGTTCGAAAACAACTATAGTTTCAGAGAGTTGTCAGTTATTTTATGRGATAGGGGCACGCAATTATCGCGCGGCGCCTGGAAAAAGTTGTTTTTCAAAAAATCAAGCGGCCTGGTATTTATAGGGTCGCATGTGGTAATTAATCATACGTATTTGTTCACTGCAGGTAAAAACCTCATCATTGAGGATAATGTTTATATCAATGCCTTGTCGGCCGAGGGGATCATGATAAAGAATAATGTATCCATTGCCCGTAATTGTACGCTGATATGTACCGGCGTAATTGCACAAAAAGGTAAGGGGATAATTATAGGCAATAACAGTGGCATCAATGCCGGTACGTATTTAGGTGGTCAGGGAGGAATTGAAATTGGCGATAATGTGATCATAGGGCCCGGTGTTAAGATCTTTTCTGAAAACCATAATTTTTCTGATTGTAATGTTAACATAAAAGACCAGGGAGTAACCAGGAACGGGGTTTTTATTAATAACAATTGCTGGATAGGCGCTGGTGTAACCATACTGGCCGGTGTAACCATTGGCGAAGGCTGTGTAATTGCGGCCGGCAGCATTGTTACAAAAACCGTTGCCCCACATTCTATAGTGGCTGGGGTACCCGGCCGGGTATTAAAAAAACGAGGTGAACTGCTTAGCCAGGAAATTCCGGTGTAACTTTTAAGCTGTAAATATTATAATGATCAGGAACAATTTCAATAAATTCAAAGGTTCGCTTCTTTATATCATTTGTGAGGTGATTGGCTGGTTGCCGTTCCATACACTGCGAATTTTATTACTGCGGATACTAAAAGCAAAAATAAACTGGCGGGTTGGTATATACAGAGGGTTCGAGATCCGGAGTCCCTGGAAATTAAAAATAGGTAAGGGCAGTGTAGTTGGGCACAATGCTTTGCTTGATGCCCGGATGGGTTTAACCATTGGTTGTAATGTAAATATTAGTAATGAGGTAATGATATGGACACTTCATCATGACTATAATGATGCTAATTTTGCTCAGATAGGGCAGGCGGTAATTATTGAAGATTATGTTTGGCTATGCTCACGCTGCATTATATTACCCGGCGTTACAATTGGCAGGGGTGCTGTAGTTGCAGCGGGCGCGGTTGTTACCAAAAGTGTACCACCTTATACTGTGGTAGGCGGTGTACCTGCCAAACAAATAGCTAAACGAAACGAAGGGCTTATTTATAACCTAAGTGATGCGGTTTTACCAATCATTTAGCATTTAATACCACCATTTAATATCTGTTTTTAATACCCGCATCGGGTTTCCGCCGAAAATAGAATTTTCACCGCTCAGTTTTTTAGTAACTAATGAATTTGCAGCCACAACACTGCCCGATGGTATTACTGCTCCCTTTAAAATGGTACACTTACAAGCCACCCAAACGTTATCGCCAATAATAATTTCTTTTGGATGATTAAATACTTCCCCGGTTTCGTCGGCTATATGATGAAAATCAGTATCCATCACCAATGATTCCCATGATATACCGCTGTGATTGCCAATCTCAATTTTTTTTGCGGCAACAAGCGCACATTCTGTGC
>NZ_JBFUJG010000135.1:0-13135 GCF_056401495.1 Mucilaginibacter sp. P4_E8 | reverse complement strand
CCGCGGCTCCGCAGGAAATGCCCCAGCTGGTTCGACCGGGCATCCAGCTCACGGTAGCTCAGACGGCTATCCCCGTAAACCACAGCGGTCTCTTCTCCCCGAAGCATTACCTGCTCCCTGAACAGGTCCAGCAGCGTTAATCCCACAGGGTAGGATACCGCTGTCCCGTTAAACTCATATAATAACTGTTCACGCTCCTGCTCGCTCAGGATCTCGATATCACCGATGCGCTGTTCGCTATCCGATACTACCGCTCTCAGCATGCGCTCATAATGATCCAGCATGCGCTCCATCGTTTCAGGACGGTAAAGATCCCTGCAATACGTCAGGCTCAGATGAAGACCGTCTCCCGTAACAATGACCTCCAAGCTTAAGTCAAATTTTGAGAAAGTTTTACTAACCAGCCTTTCTTCTACGCGCAACTCATTTAGGTTCAGGTGAATCTTTACAAAATCATATTGCATGACAAAAGTTACCTGGAATAGCGGCGTACTATTCATCGATCTTTCCACATCCAATGCATCCACAATTTTTTCAAACGGGACATCCTGGTGATCAAAAGCATCAATAATGTTCGATTTTACCAATTGTAACAGACTTCTGAAAGATTGATCCTGATCAATTTTATTTCTCAAAGCCAGCATATTTACAAAACATCCGACGAGATTTTCCACTTCATTAAGCTGTCTACCCGCAACGGGAGTACCCACGCAGATATCTTCTTGTTTTGCATATCGGCTAATTAAAACATTGAAAGCGCAAAACAGCGTCATAAATAAGGTAACATCTTCTTTAGAGGAAAAATCACCAAGTCTTTCCAGCACACTGTTTTCTATTATTCTGCTAATAACCGCTCCTTGAAAACTTTGTTCCCGTGGGCGCTGATAATCAGTAGGTAAATCCAACGGTTGAAGCCCCTGAAGCGTGTTTTTCCAAAACTTAACGCTATTATTTAATTTACCGGAAGCAAATTGTTTTCTTTGCCAAACCGCATAATCCGAATATTGAAGAGGTAATTCTGGAAGATCAGGATCTTTGTGTTGAACAGCACTATTATATAATTCAGCGATTTCTCTAAGTAAAATCGGAATTGACCAACCGTCAAATGCAATATGATGCACCGCAAGCGCCATTAAATAATGTGTATCCGTAATCGTGATAATTAAAACACGCAACATCGGCGCATTACCTAAATTAAACGGATGCCACAAAAACTCGTTCAAACAAGCTTGCAAAGCTTCTTCGGTCGGGGGAAAATTTCGCCTATCACTAACTTCAAATTTCCAATCCGAAACATCTTCTATTTCCAGATGCGCTATTCCGTTCTCAAAACGTATAGCGGAACTCAATATGAGATGACGTTTAATGAATAGTTTAAAACTATTCTCTAATTTTGTGATATCCAATTTCCCATCAATGGTAAATACTGACGGCATATGATACTGGACGCTGCCTTGTAGGGAGTCTATAAACCAAAACCTCTCCTGAGCGAAAGATAACGGAATATGCTTAATTCCCACAGTATGCTTCGCTGTATGGTCATTCTCAAATGTTTCACCATATGACTGCCTGCTTAATAAGGCTTTGATCTCATCGCGATTTTCCTTTATTAAGTCAAGCAAACTCTGGCTAACTGTTTCCAAATCAGCAACCTTGAGCGTTAAAGCACCATCTTTTAAGATAAACTCAATACCATTTTCAATGGCGTTGTCGATAATTTCCTGAACATTTTGATCGGGCATAATCTTAACCTGTTAAATAAAAACTGTAAGAAGATATTTCTGAAACGTTGACCTAAATCTTAGTAGTGGAGAATTCTGATTTAAGCCGATATTGGCACCATCATGATGAAAATAGGACCGAATATTTACGGATTCATCTGATTAGAATATTGAACCATTCTATTTGAAGGAACTTTTAATGATATATAAGTCAAAACTAGGCCGGCTGGGCAACCTTCTGGTAAAATAGCTCTTTTTCACCAAACAGCCTTTCCGCAACAATTCCTCTTTCTCTGCAAATTTCTATGAGCTTATTGGACTGAACGATTGGATTTGACTCATCAGTATATTTTATGCTACTTATGAATTCAAGCCATGGTTCTTGACCCATCGCGTAAACGTATAGTTCACTTGGATTAAATATATCCACTAACGTCAACCCTTTCTGGCAATCAGAACCCGCTAAACGTCTGCTGCTGTCCTGATCCCGGGCCAGCTTTTTTGTTAACAAAGGACCATAAAGCCAGCTTAACGGCGCTCCATCACATTCCATTCCAAGAAAAATAACATCTACATCGCCGGTTATCGAGTGAATGTGTTTGTAAATTGCAGGTTCCAAAACTCTTGAATCAGCCATGTACATCAATTTAAATGCACCTATTTTTATTTGGTAACATGCCTTAGATTGGATATTTAGATCACTATGTTCGCCGGTAAAGGGAATGGCCGTGATTGAGATATCTTCAAACCCAACAGTTTCCATTTCATCAATCTCTGTAATATTATTAAATCCAATGTGCGCAAACATCAACTTTAGTTCAGGATCTTCCAGGCGTCCCCCGCGCGTTCTTGGAACAACAAGATGTTTTATTTTATGACGCAACGGAAGTAATGTCTCAAACAAAATGTGGTCCTGGTGATTATGAGTAATGATGACATAGTCAATTTGGTCAGGTAAGTCTACATCTGAATAATGGTTAACTTCAGAAGCGTAACCATAATAACTTATTAGCGGATCAACCAGGATACTTACATTTTGCGTCTCCACAAGTATGCAAGCATGTCCAAAATATCGCATGCGTATCTTATCACCTCTGTACGGTTGATAAACGGGCGGCTGTTCTTCGGTAAAAAGATTTTCAAAAAGAGGTGATTGATCAGGTGTGATGGAGAGTATGTCCTTGATAAAGCTTAACGTTTGCGGGACTCTCTTCATTTTAGAAAGCTCATCCAAAGCAGGATTATCAAAACTAATATTTAGATTCAATATATCCGGGCTATCTAACCTCGGAGTACTAAGTGCAAAGGGACGTTCATCATTATTGGTTATCCATAACGCAATACTTTGCAGTTCTTTATTGTAAAACGGACTTTTGTAAAGTAATGCCTCAAACACCCGGAACGATGCATTATTCTGCCGGTCATAAAATAATTCAACATACCCTTTAAGCAATTCGGGAACTTTATCATAAATCATTTCCAGACCATAACCCTTACCGTCGGCCAATAGTATGGCATCCAGTTCCTTTATCGCTTTTGCAAATGCAATTTGTAGTTTGCAATTGTCTATGGTCTGCTGTTTAAGTATTTTGACTTCTTCTGTTTTATTTCCTTTAAAATCCATAAATGGTCCCCCCAGCATTTTCGGGTTCGCAACCGCTTCCGCGTGAATCTCGGGCGCCATTAGATACGAATTAATAATATTTAGATGCCTTTCCTGAATATTTAAAGAGGATGTGGCCGGGGAAATTAAATGAGACCAGGCATACCAGCGATTAAACAGCGGTTCAATAACCACGTTAGGTTTTAGATAGTATTTTTGCTCTTTCATTATTATAAAGTTTTAATTAATGACAATTGATTAGAAAGCATTGACATGATCTGTTCTGTGTTGTTAAAAATAAAAAAATGCCCTCCTGGCAAACGTTTAAAATTGACGGGGTCAACAGATTCTTGTTGCCACATTGCAATATCTTCCGGTGCCATGTCTTCTTCTGTACCGGTAACCACGGTCATAGACAGCTTTACCGGAGAATCATGATGATACCGAAAGGTTTCGGCCGCCTCAAAATCTGCACGCAATATAGGTTCATAGTAATTCAACAGATCGTCATTGTTCAAAATTTCCTCTGGACAACCCTCCATATTTTTAAGTTCGGTAATAAAATCTTTTTTGGGGAGAAGGTATCTTCTTTTCGCTTCACGTGATTTGCAGGCCGGCGCAGTCGTACCGGTGATAAAAAGATGAGCAGGTGGCTCGATTAATTTACGTTGTAATATTTTTTTAGAAACAAGAAATCCTACGATTCCTCCCATACTATGGCCATAAATCATGTATGGTTTGTTTGTTTTATACCGGTCGATCTGCAATAGCATATCATTGACCAGTAGGTCCATGTCTTTTATAAGGGCTTCCTTCATTCTCGCGCCTCGTCCTGGGTATTCGAGTGGAATAATATTCAATGTATCTGATACATTATTTTGATAATTACGATAAGAATATCGACTTCCCCCGGCAAAGGGCATACAAAAAACATCGATTTTAACCATGATTATAATTAACTAATTGTTTCTTTAACCTTAACAATATTCTCTACAAGCCTGCCGTTTTTGAACGTTATCAGGCGATCTGCCAAATAATAATAATCGTTATCATGAGAAATAGCAATAATTGTCTTTCCCATGGCTTTCAATTCAAATAACCATTTTGTGTAAAAAAAATTCCTATTCTGAGGATCCTGTTCTGCTGCCCATTCGTCAAGAATAATTATCGGTTTGTCTTCCAATAGATTCAACAACAACGCAAGTCTTTTTTGCTGCCCTTTAGATAACTCTGTATGAATATGGTTCATAGTGGCGTCGAAGCGCAGAACACCGTCCAGATTCAACATGTGCTGATAAGTTTTTAGCTCCTCATTATCTTCGCTTAAATCGTGCCCGTCATAATTCTCCCTGAACAAATGATGATCGGCGAATACTACGGACATCTGACTGTTAAATGAAACAAAATCCGTCCATGATATTTTTTTATCGTCAATGTAAACACTGCCCTGCGTCGGCTCGTATAAGCCCAGAAATATATTCAAAAACGTACTTTTGCCACTCCCGTTACTTCCGGTAATGAAGACAATTTCGCCCTGCTTTATTTCAAGATCGTCGAACTGCAGTGAAAAAGAATCGCCTTCCTGATTTAGATGTCGATAAACAATCGCTTCAAACCTTATGCTGTCAAATTTCGATAATGAACTGGCAGTGACATTATTATCACTTTCAACCACTTCTAAATCCTTATAAATTTTATTTATACGCTCAAAGGCAATTTTGCTGCTCGTGTGGAAGGAAACAAAAGACAAAATTTGGGAGATAGGAGACATCATAAATAATACAGATGTAATGAAAACAGAAATCTCCACCATCTGTAACTGAAGCACTACCGGCAGAATAAACAATATCACACCAAACAGGATATACCAGCTGTAAACTCCTACCAATTGGTTAAAAACATAGGCTTTTGACGTAGATACCGATAAATCCTTTGCTTTTTGCCTATTAAATAAAATGTAGCTTTCATAGATGTTTTTATTTCTGATCGCTGATACTTTAATTTGTTTAAAGGCAAATAATAACTCCTGCAGTGACTTGAAATAAGAATTCTGTAAATCCCTTAGCAGATTTAATCTTTTTTCAATAATTTCATTCCTGGCCACATAGAGAAACAACAGGTTGCTCATCAGAATGAGTACCACAAAGCCTCCTGTAGGGGATAACCAAAACAGGTAGCCTAATGAGCAGCCAAGCGTGATAAACGCATTAATCAGTATCACAAATACCTCTGGGACCCGGCTTAACATGCGCGTATCACTTATAGCGGCGTATATTTTCTCGGGGCCCATTGCTTGAAATGCCTCAAAGTCTGCACTCTGGACTTTTCTGATTAGAGAAAGTTCCAGTTCAAAAAGCACACTGTTGGAAATTGCTATAATAAAATGCTGAAAAAACCTGGTTGAAATAAACGAGATCAAAATAAGCGCAACAAATAGCTCAGGCTTGTAATTATTAACGTGCGGAATTATTTGTCCACCTATAGTTGCATTGATCAGGATTAATATGCACATATTGGTTATGCTGCTGAACAACGCAAGCATTATCAAAAACAGATAAAATAGTTTGGATTTTATCTTAAGTATTCTCAACCAATTCATAAGCTATTTATTAGGCAACTGACAACACCGGTTCGGGCAATATTTTATGACCGATTAATAACGTACTCGGTATCCGGTAACCGGTGTCCCAACTATGGAGTTTTTTGAAATCGATGCTCTAAAGCAATTCTATCAGTGTATAACGCGTATTCGCTTTAGATTCTATTAAGGAAGCCTGTCTTTCTATAGTAGCGAAATAGAACAAATCCGAAAACTTGACGCGTATACTCCATTCTTTGTAAATACGGTTAATTAATAGATTTGCTTTAAGCGAGTGTCCTCCTATCTCAAAAAAGTCTTCATTTATCCCGATCGTTTCTTTATTCAGAATGGCCTTCCAAATACTTACTAACTTGTTTTCTATTTCGGTAGAGGGCGCTCTATAACTTTTATCGACAGTCAATGTCTCATCTAACTGCATCATTTTCAACAACTTTTTGTCTACTTTTCCGCTGGTATTAACTGGCAAGTCATTTAATGTAATCAAAAATGCGGGAATCATATAACTGGGAAGTTTACTTGATAGATAACTCCTCAACAAGTGTTCATTGTCGTCGGCTTCTTTCACCCAGGCAACAAAAGCCATCAGTTGCTGATCGCTGTTTTTACCTTCTTTAATCATTACAGCTACAGAACGAACATTAGCAAAGCTTGCAATGACATGCTCAATCTCATTCAATTCGATTCTAAAACCTCGCAATTTTATCTGCTCGTCTAATCGTCCTATCAATTCAATGTTCCCGTTAGGCAGCCACCGACCTAAATCACCTGTTCGGTAAATCAAAGTGCCCACTTCATGGCTGTTGGCAATAAACCGGTTCAAAGTTAATGACGACTGTTGAAAATAGCCTTTCGCTAATCCCTTACCACCTATGCAAATTTCCCCAAAGTTTCCCTCTGGGATCAGCTTCTGGTTTTCATCAAGTATATAAACTTTCGTGTTAAGCAAAGGAGTTCCTATGGATACTGATAAATCATCCCGTTTCATCTTTTTTCCGGTCGAGAAAATCGTCGTCTCTGTTGGACCGTAAAAATTCCACAGGCTCCCGGAACGTTCCAATATTTTATCTTTTAATGACACACTGAGCATTTCGCCACAGGAAATAGCGCAAAGATTTTCATTACCATTCCAGCCTGAATCAATTAGCGTACTCCACATACTAGGTGTCGCTTGCATTAATGTTGGCTGATTTTCTTCAAACAATTCCGTAAACAAATAATGATCTAAGATTTCTTCCTTCGAAGCAAGCACCACCCGGGCCCCAAAAACCAATGGAAGGAATAATTCAACAACTGATATGTCAAACGTATAATTGCTCAACGCTAAAAAGCTGTCAGTCATCGTAATTTCTAAATTATCTTTGAGACTTCTGAAGATATTCATTACCGCATCATGTGTGACCTCTACACCTTTCGGCTCGCCTGATGAGCCGGACGTAAACATAACATAGGCAAGTTCCGCCAATGGAAGAGGATCCGAAATAATTGACGCATTTTGCAGCGGAAATTCTTCGACAACCAGGTTAGCAATCTTATGAGCTTTAAAGACCGGCTCGCATTTCTTTAAGAATTGCTCATTGATCAATACCACTACCGGTTTTGTGCTTAATAGTACAAATGCTATTCGGTCTTCGGGGAATTGTGGGTCTAGCGGTAAGTATGTGGCTCCGGCCTTCCAAATCGCTAATATAGAAATGATCATCATCTCCGACCGATCCATTAACAAAGGTATCCTTTCATTTTGTTGAACAGAATACCTTTCTAAAAGATATAAAGATAGTTGCGTTGAATAATTATCTACTTCCTGATAACTAAAATACCGGCCTTTAAATTTAATAGCTATAGCGTTAGGATTGTTTCTTACATGCTGTTTAAAGCTTTCAATAATATTCAAACCAGGAATTGTTACAACAGGTTGATTGAAAACGTGCAATAATTTCAATTTTTCCCCTGGCGACAGGTAATCGACCCCGGAAATTGTCGTATGCTGTTCACCTATCAGCACGCTGAGTAAGCGCATATAATGTCCAGCCATTCTCTGGATACGGTTCGGGTTAAAAAGAGTTGTGTCGTATTCAAGAATCAGGGCTGTTCGATCATTGTCGTATTCGAAGTAAAACGACAGGTCATATTTAGCGCCTAAATTATAGGACACATTTTTTTTAAATAAAAGCTTTTTATCATCTACAAATCGATCTTTGCTTATTGTATTGCTAGTTACGAGGATATCGAATAACGGTGACCTGCCGGCATCTGTGGGAAGCGCGAGCTCTGTCACGAGTTCATCAAAGGGAAATGAGGCGTGGTCAATTCCTTTAAGTAACCGTTCTTTTACCTGCTGCACAACCTCACCAAATGTTGACCTCTGCGGTACATTAATCCGTAGCGGCAAAATATGTACAAAAAAGCCTATTAGTTCCTGATAGCGTGGATCTTCTCTATCTGCTACGGGCACACCGATGGTAATATCTTCCTGTGCGGTATACCTGGATATTAAAATGTAAACGCCGGATAACAGCGCCATAAATAGGCTAATATTTTCTCTTTTACAGTACTGCTGCAAACCCAGACAAATTTGATCTTCTACTTGAAAAGTAATCCGTTTTCCACTAGAGCCTTTTATCGGTAAACGTTTAAAGTCTAAGGGTAAGTTTAATACTTGGCGATTTAATCGATGCTCATTCAACCAGTACTTGAGATTACGTTGTGCTTTTCTTGATTGCTCGTCACTATGTGACCATTCGGCATAGTCTGTATATTGGAAAATAGATGCGCCAGAATAAAGCGGAAGCCCGCTTGATAAATCTTTATAATTTTCAATTAATTCTTTGATTAACAACATTCCGGAAAATTCATCAGTGATGATATGGGGCATAATAATCAGGAGGTGGTGTTCGCCGCCGGCGATCTTGGATAAATAAACCCTGTAGAGCACATCCTTTGCCAAATCAAAATGTTGCGCTATAAGCTCCTTAATATTATAAAAGTGTGAACGCGTGATATCGCTGTGATTACTTAAATCTTCATAATGAAAATTAATCCTGCCAGCCTCGTAATTATTAATAACCTGAATGGGGGATTCGTTTAGCTCGACAAAATTTACCCGKAAAATGCTATGTCTTTTTATAAGTGCCTCGACGGCCTTTGTGAACAACGTTACATCTAACTCCCCTCGGATGTCATATTGTAGGGATTCGTTATAGGCCGAAGAGTCCCTATCCATGCAAGATAATAGCCAAAGCCTTTTTTGTCCCGGCGAGAGCGGGTAATGTCCTTTCTTTTCCTTATAATTAACTTTAGCTGTTTCGACATCTTCCAGTTGCCCATTGGTCAAATTTTCAGTTTCTGACTCATAAATATATTTGCTCAAACGGTCAATGCTGTCGTAAACAAAAACGTTTTCGACGGAAAGCGCCAACTGAAGGCGCCTTTTTAGATGCCCTACCAATTGGATGGCCATCAGACTATTCATGCCTATTTCAAAAAAGCTAAGGCTTTTATCTATATTACGAAGCCCAGTTACGTCAATGACCGCATCGGTTAACACCTTAACTATCCATTCAATTTGATGTTTTTGAAAATTTGTTGCTTTTCCATTTGACAAAATATTGAGGATGTAATCAAATTTACCTTCCGAATACCCCGACTTAAGTAAAAAATACTGGATTTTTCCACTGGTCGTCTTTGGAATTTTTTTGATCGGAATGATATGCTTTGCAACGACTCCAATGTGTTTATAAATAATTTGTTTCGTTTTATCGGCGATCGCAACAAATTTCATCAAATMATCCTTGTGATGTAAAAAAACGATGAGATGCTCCTCCCCTTGGTCACTTATCCCACATGCTACAATTTTACCCTCTTCAGATATGCCTGCCGAAATGATTACTCTTTCGATGTCCTGTGGATAGTAATTCTGACCATTGATTAAAATGATATTTTTGAAACGTCCCGTAACTGTCAAGCGACCATTTCGCAAAAACCCTAAATCTCCTGTTTTCAACCAGGCATCATCAGTAAATATAAATGCGGTAGCGGCATCATTCTTATAATACCCGGCAGTTACATTGTCCCCTTTGATTTGAACGTGACCTATCGTATTTTCCGGCAACGGCTTATTATCATTGTCAGTTATTCGAAGCTGACACCCGTTGACCGGAAATCCGACATCCACAAATTCTACGGATCGCCTGTCACTTTCCTTCGTAATCTGAATGGTATCTCCGACTTTCAGGAAATTTCTATTGAGAAAATAGCTCGCAATAGCGAACCCCGGTGGCGTTACTGACACTTCTACAGACGCTTCCGCAAGCCCATAAGCTGCTACAAAAGTCTGTGCCTGAAGACCATAATAATTCAGACATTTAGTAAAATCGTCACACAAGCTTTTTGAAATTAACTCTGCGCCGTTCACGATAATTCTGACTGCTGTCAGATCCCATTCCGGTTGCTCGCGCTTTTCAAATGCAGTTAAAAAATATTTTATTCCAAAGTTTGGCGAATACAATACACTCGCTTTATGCAGTGCAACTTTATCCATCCAGATTAACGGTCTTCTGATAAAAAGAGAGGTGGGTATGCTTACCGTGTTAATACTCATTACTACCCCGGCCAAATGAAATCCGATCATCCCCATATCATGAGTGAGGGGCATCCAACTAATTAACACATCTGACGGTGTCATTGCCAAACTGAGAATAATATCGTTGATATTGCACAATAGATTCTTATGCGTCAAACAAACGCCTTTGGGGTCACCTGTTGAGCCTGAAGAGTATTGAACGTAGGCAATATCTGTTTCGCGGAGCGAGGCTGGAATACCTTGTAACTCCGAATCTAACAGCTCGCCTTTGAAAATGGTTTTTTGATTAATCAGTAGTACTTCAGTCTCTGCAGCTTCAGGGGCGCTGCTCAGATTTAGCTGTAAGTTATCGCAAACCACGACGGGATTGACAAGAGAACTCCAGATCTTTAGAATTTTAAGTTTCTGCTCCGGCTGAACGCCTGTAGATAATGGAATAGGTATAAACCCGCCCAATATACAAGCCCAGAAAACTTCAATGAAAATTCGGTTGTCCTCTAATTGTATGATAACTTCGTCGCCTTGCTTCACACCTTTTTCCTGGAGTGCTCCGAGGATAGAAATTGCCTTCTGATAAATTGCTTTATACAAAACCTTCTCTTCGGATCCATTTGAATAAACAAACACCATCCCCGCGCTGCCTCTCCGAGCTGAATTTTCTAATTCTGCCGCCAAAGTAGTTAATTGGATTTCCATAGTTAATCAATTGATTATCGGAACGATCGTTAATTTAGAATTTTGCAAAACCAAAAGCAGGAGTAATACTTTTGGGTCTATAATATTCGGACTGGATAGGCTAATTGTATTGCAGTATGTTGATTTACCTTCTGCAAATAATCGGATTGGATATTTATAGAAAGGGATTGATTAAGTAACTGTAAATAAATGAACAAACGTTTGCTCCCTTTCACGTCTACAATTTTCCCTTCTACCCCGGCGAACGGCCCCGCAATGATTTTAATATATTCGCCCTTTGTAAAATTCCCTTCCGGATAAACATCAGGGGTATAGGTTATCGCCTTTTTGATAATATCGATCTCCCGTTCTTCAATAATTGACGGATACTGCCCGGTTGACAGTACTTTAATTACGCCCTTGACAGATGAAGCCTGCCATAAGTCCCTTCTTGCAACTTTTACAAACACATACCCTGGAAATAACGGTTTTTCGATGGTTTTTTTTCGATCACTCCATGATCGTTCCACGTTTATCAAAGGCAAATATGTGAGAATTGATTTCCTGATTAAATAAGCAGTAACTTTTTTTTCAAAGTTGGGAACTGTATAAAGGACAAACCAATTTCCTGTATTCGTTTTTAAGCTAACCATGACTCGTTAAGCTACTTGTGATGCAAAGACCAATTTCAGTATTCAATTGATATCAAAAAAGCAGAGCTTCGCTACTGTCTGTCACATGGACAAACCCATTAATTAAGTACAGGTAAAAGACATAACAATAAATTTTACATCACACGGTGATGTATATTGCTAGCCATTAAGAGTTATTGTGCAGGATTAAATGGTGATTTCGAAGCCTCGTGCAGAACCTCAACCTCCAGTCACTGTTGGAGGGAAGGTGGTAGTGTCTCCGATCAAGGTAGTATCTGGCCTGTTAATTTTTGTACCGGTAGTTCTCCTCGAAATTTCGAAAACTGTCGTCTTTTTGAAGACGAATCGTTTCGATGACGTTTGTTTTTTCATGGCTTTAGATGACGGTTTAAAATTTTACTGTAATTTGGACACATCTAAAAAATTTTGAAAATCAATTACACCAATTGCCCATTTTGATACACGAATGGGGTAAAAACCGGCAATACTTATGTTGGGAATAAAAAGGAAATTTCTTAAGAAGAAACAAAAAAGCCGTTTCGAAACCGTTTACCGTATATTAATTCACCTCACCATCTGGATTTTATATTTTTTCTATGAGAACGGGGCAGTTTTATTAATTTATCCGGGAAGAGTGTTTCTCTTTACATCGTCACTTTATTTTATTTTAAATGCGATCATATTTTATTTGAATTATTTCCTAATAGTCAGAATAAAAAGAGACAGGTTTCGGCACATCAAGAGAATTGTTGTACTACTGGCGCTTGCTTTCCTGTATTTGATTCTAAATCATTCGCTTACGGTGTATATTCATTACCGAGGACTCGAAAATCCTATGTATACTGACTCTTTAAAAGAATTTATGATACTCCGGCTATTTCGTTTCGCCTATTTAATTTCGATAAGTTATACTTACTGGCTGATTGAATACAAGTTTAAAGCCGATAAAAAATTGATTGAAACTGAAATAAAAGGCATCGAAGACCTCAAAAAAACAACCCGGTTGGAAAAAGAAAAGCTGCGTGCTGAATTGAATTACCTCAGGTTACAGATCAACCCACATTTCTTGTTTAATACCTTGAGTTTTATCTATACAGAGGTTATAAGCCATTCCGAAAAGGCATCCAAAAGCATCATGCYGCTTTCTAATATTATGCGTAACGCCTTTATTGCGACTGATCAGGAAGGAAAAATTCCGCTTAGTCATGAAGTAAAACACCTCGAAAATTTAATAGAAATTCATCAGTTAAGATTTGACCGCCAACTAAATATTAATTTATATTTACCCGAGCCGGACAGCTT
>NZ_JBFUJG010000134.1:0-13168 GCF_056401495.1 Mucilaginibacter sp. P4_E8 | reverse complement strand
GCCGGGAAGTTCAATTATTGTCTGATGATAGACTTATAGCATTGATTCAAGAGAATGATCTTGTGGCATTTGAACGTATCTATAACAAATATTGGTCAAAACTTTATCTTTCGGCATACAATATACTCAGGGATCGCCAGGTATCTGAAGATATTACCCAGGAGGTATTGGTAAACCTGTGGATGAAACGTGCTAATCTTCAGCTTACTTCTTTAAATGCTTATTTATATACTTCTGTTCGTTATCAGGTGTTTAATATTATTCGCTCCGGTAAAGTAAAGGCCGATCTTTTTAATCGATTAGAGGAGCTTTTTAGTAATAACGGCGGTGAAGATATCTTATCTGAAAAAGACATTAACCGTTTGCTGGAGCAGGGTATTGCCGAATTGCCTGAGAAATGTCGTCAAATATTTATTATGAGCCGTAAAGAGCATTTATCAACCAAAGAAATTGCCGAACGTTTAGGGATTGCACCCAAAACAGTTGAAAATCAATTAACCGTAGCCTTGAATCGTTTACGTAAAACATTGGGCGACTTTGTTTGCATAGCAGCTATTATGTTATGTGGCCGATGGTTCTGATATTTCTCTGCTGACACTGGATTTCATTTATCCTCTTCTTTTTAGTACAATTCTTTATTTGATTACCGAAAACTTCATGATTTGTTAATGATATAGAAATATTTCAAATTTCTTTGGGGGTATGGCCTGTCTTGAGGTACTTACATACAATAACTACCCAATGGAAAAAGAAATACTGTTAAACTTAATAAATAAATACCTCTCCAACCAAGCTACGGCAGAAGAGGAAAAGCTTTTGCTAAACTATTACGACGTACTCCAAAAAAATGAGTTGAAATGGGACGAACTTTTAATGGGAGATGAGAATATAGCTAAGGTTGAGCTTTATAGCAAAATATTATTGGAGATAAAAGCGCGTGAATCCGCACCTAAAAAAGTTGTTTTTCTAAGGAGGTGGTTTATAGCAGCATCTGTTACCTTTTTATTGATGGCTTCCGCTTCATTGGTTTTTTTCTTAAAGTATGATGGTTCTAATTTATTGACTAAAAATAAGAGCCATTCTTTAATTAAAAATGACATTGCTCCGGGAGGAAATAAAGCTTTATTAACTTTAGCCAACGGTTCTAAAATTATTTTAGATGATGCCGCAACTGGTGAATTGGCCAAACAATCAGGTGTAAAGGTCACTAAAGCAGCCAATGGTCAATTGGTTTATACTATTGAAAATTCATTATCTGGCTCAAAGTCTTCGGCTCAATTAGCATACAATACGATTGAAACCCCAAAAGGGGGGCAGTATCAGGTTAATTTACCTGATGGTTCAAAAGTTTGGTTAAATGCGAGTTCTTCACTCCGTTACCCAACAAATTTTATTGGCAATATACGTAACGTTGAATTAACCGGAGAGGCATATTTTGAAGTCGCTAAAAACGCAAATAAACCATTCAGGGTTGTAAGTAATAACCAGGTGGTTGAAGTATTAGGCACACACTTTAACATCAGTTCTTACGCCGATGAAACTTCAGTTAAAACTACTTTGTTAGAAGGTTCTGTTAAGGTATTATCTACCAGATCAAATCAATCCAAATTGTTAAAACCAGGTGAGCAATCCGATATTAATTACTCAAAAAATTCATTTTCAGTACAAGTGGTTAATACAGAAGAGGCGATTGCCTGGAAAAATGGCTATTTCCTTTTTGTTGACGAGGATCTGAAAAACGTGATGAGCAAGTTTGCCCGTTGGTATAATGTTGATGTGGAATACCAGGGCAATGTGGATAATTTAAGATTCGGGGGTATGGTGTCGCGTTCAAAAGGCTTAACCCAGGCATTGAAAATAATAGAACAAACCGGAAACGTTAAAATTAAAATTGAAGGAAGGAGAGTWATCATTATGCCGTGATAATTACATGCATTAAGGTAACCCGAAAAATAAACCGGAAGTGTTAGAGCACTTCCGGCTAAAAAGTCAGGGCTTACCATGAAATTAAATCTGTAGTCCAATTACACCTTAAACCCAAACAAGTTCAAATGTATGAAATGTTATGAAATAAGTTTATACAGAGTCCCCTGTATAAAAAATAAAGCTTTGTTGATTATGAAACTATCCATCATTTTGTTGGTAGCAACCATACTTCAGGCCAGTGCTTCAGGTTACGCACAAAAAATTACATTATCAGAAAAAAATGCTCCATTAGAAAAGGTTCTTAAAGAAATTAGGGAACAAAGCGGATATGATTTCTTCTATAATTCAACGTTGATTAAGCAGGCTAACCCGGTAAGTATTAGTGTTCTGAATACCGAATTAGAAGAAGTATTAAAACTGGCATTTACAGGTCAGCCGTTTATATATAGCATAAACGAAAAAACAATTATTATTAAATCGAAACCTTTTAGCCTACCGGCACAGTCAATAGCTGTAATAAAGGTTTCAGGTGTTGTTATTGATTCAAAAGGTCTTCCTTTACCAGGTGCAAGTGTGCGTATTAAAGGCACCAGTAAAGGCACTGTAACTGATAATGAAGGTAAATTTACTATTGAGGTCGATCTTAATAACACCCTTGTTGTATCATTTGCTGGTTTTATCACCAGAGAAATCGCTGTTACCGGAGTAATATCTCCCGTAACTATTCAATTAAAGGATGATAATACGGCACTTAATGAAGTTGTAGTAGTGGCTTATGGTCAGCAGAAGAAACTTACGATAACCGGCGCGGTTACTACGGTCAGTGTAGCAGATGTGACAACTCCAAACCGTTCTTTATCTAATGCATTGGCCGGTAAGGTGGCGGGCGTTATATCCATGCAGAGAAGTGGAGAACCTGGTTATGATAATGCATCATTTACCATTCGGGGCATTGGTACCTTTACAGGTAACTCAAATCCGCTTATTATTATAGACGGCGTACAACGGGATGATGTAAACAGTACCTATGGGGGGGCCTATAATAACATTGATCCCGAAGATAT
Organism: Mucilaginibacter sp. P4_E8; assembly: GCF_056401495.1. Lineage (NCBI taxonomy): Bacteria > Pseudomonadati > Bacteroidota > Sphingobacteriia > Sphingobacteriales > Sphingobacteriaceae > Mucilaginibacter > Mucilaginibacter sp. P4_E8. The sequence continues at coordinate 10,178 of NZ_JBFUJG010000134.1, read as the reverse complement.
TCAAAGTATCTCTATACTGAAAGATGCTTCGTCAACAGCTTTATATGGTGCCAAAGGAGCCAATGGGGTTTTGATCATTACAACTAAAAGAGGTGTTGCAGGTAAGCCTAAAATTTCTTTTAAAACTGAAACATCCATGTCTGGCCTTACCAGAACCCCTAAAATGCTCGATGCGGTATCATGGATGACGTTACACAATGAGGCAACTACAAATGATGGTAGCCCCGCTGCATATTCTGAAGAAACAATACAAAAAACAGCGAGCGGCTTAGATCCATATCTGTATCCTAATGTTAACTGGATAAAATCTGTTTATAAGGATTGGGCCCCGGGCTATAATACCAACCTGAATGTTAGCGGTGGCGCTTCAACGGTAAGGTACTATGTTTCCGCTTCCTTTTACGATCAGGACGGAAGTTACAAAGTTACCAAGCAAAATGGTTATAACCCTAACCTTAACTTTAAAAGATATGATTTCAGATCTAACCTGGATATTGATTTAAGCAAAACCACTTTATTGTCAATGAATCTGGATGCCATGCTGGTGAGCAGTCGTTATCCTGGCTTATCTGCAGCAAGTATCTGGTATGAATCGTATTTAACACCACCTAATGCCTTTCCAATACAATATCCGGGTGGTGTGTGGGCAGGCCCGTATAATAACGGTGGCTCCAACCCGGTAAATGATATTCAAAACTCAGGCTATAATAGTGAGTTTCGTCCCACTATCCAGTCTGTTTTTTCCATTAATCAAAAATTAAATGCGATCACCAACGGCCTGAGTGCTATGGCAAGGTTTTCATTTGACTCTTATAGCGAGAATGATAACGGCAGAACCGGCACAAATGATCTTTTCTTAGCCACATCAAGAGATCCGCAGGGTAATTTGGTATTGGGACAGTCGAGGTACGGGAGCCAGTTTTTGGGTTATACGCAATCATCCTCTGCCGAAAAAACCATGTACCTGGAAACAAATATTAATTATGATCAGTCTTTTGGTAAACACCACGTTGGCGGCTTGCTTTTATATAATATGCGATCAAGGGTGGTGAGTTCAGCAGGGAGTGTTATTGGCTCTATTCCTTATAACAATCAAGGTTTGGCAGCCAGGGTCACTTACGGTTATGCTGACAGGTATTTATTGGAGCTTAACGCCGGCTATACCGGTTCAGAAAATTTTGAACCGGGTAAAAAATTCGGATTTTTCCCTTCTGTTTCTACAGCCTGGGTGATTTCCAGGGAATCTTTTTTTAAGGATCTGGGCTTTGCAAAGACATTTAATCTGCTTAAAATAAGAGGCTCTCACGGCCTTGTGGGTAATGACCAGATCGGTTCTTACCTTGGTCTCAGCAGGTTTCCTTACATTAATCAATATGGCCCCGGCGGATCTGTTGGTTTAGGACTTAATGGAACCATATATAATGGAACTAAAGAAACCATAATTGGGGTAGAGAACCTTACCTGGGAAAAATCAACTAAAGACAATATCGGGTTAGAAATCGGGCTGTTCAATAAATTGAATATTACGATTGATGCTTATAAAGAGAGAAGAACCAATATTTTAGTTCAACGCAGTTCATTATCCGGAATACTGGGTGTTAGCGGAGCCGTATTTGCCAATCTGGGTGAAATGAATAACCATGGTATTGAGGGCAATATTGAATATAATGATAATATAGGTAATGTATCCCTGCGTCTGTACGGCAATTTTACTTATAATAATAACAAAATAGTGCAGCAGGACGAACCTAAGCAACTGTATGCCTATCAACAATCAACCGGCCGTAAATATGGCGATAACCTGATGTATGTTGCTCAAGGCTTATTTACATCTCAGGACGATGTTGATAAAAGTCCTACTCAATTTGGCGCAGTGTTAAAGCCTGGCGATATTAAATACAAAGATGTAAACGGCGATGGCGTAATAAATAGCTATGACAAAGTATACACAGGCAAATCTGATATCCCTACAATATTATATGGTACGGGTTTTACGGTTGGTTATAAAAAATTCGACCTTTCTCTCTTTTTTCAGGGAACCGGTAATGTAATTATTATGGCAAATGGTTCATCTATCACCGGTGCAGGCGCAGGTGGTGCTGGTATTGTACCGTTCACCGGTATGGGTACATATCCGTCTGGGATGCTTGCCAATCTTGAAAGCAGGTGGACTGTTGAAAATCCAAGCCAAAATGTAGACTACCCGCGGTTAGGCATTTCCAATCAAAATAGTAATAACTACCAACCCAGTACATGGTGGTCAAAAGATGCAAGTTTTGTTCGTTTAAAACAGGCAACGTTAGGGTATACTTTTAAACCACTGTTCCTTACAAAGGCGGGTATTAGCTCCATATATTTCTACTTAACAGGTCAAAATCTGTTAACCTTCTCCAAATTCAAACTTTGGGACCCTGAACTTGGCTCTAACGGTGCTGGCTACCCACCTGTAAGAATAATTGCTTTGGGGTTAAAAGCCGCGTTTTAAAATAATGGATTTAAATCAATTTTAAAGTATTTAAAATGTTCCAAATGAAAAAAAATATACTAATCATGGCTGTTGGGATATGGTTCCTGAGTGCCTGTTTATCTTCCTGTAATTATCTTAATAAAAAACCCGATAACCTGTTAACATCTGATTTGATTTGGAGTACCAGGGCTAATGCCGAATCGTACCTGTACAACATATATGGTTATATCGTACAAACCGATGGTGGCGATTTTAGTGGAATGGGAGCAAGTGATGAATCTTCTGTATCTATCCCGGGTACCGATGTAAGACAAATGGTTGTGGGTAACTGGAGTCCGGTAAATACCTATTTTGATCGTTGGAGTAACTATTACAGCGGGATCCGGTCTTCATTTATTTTTGAAGCTAATATTGATAAGGTTCCGGTCAGCCAGTTAAGTGTAACGCTAAAAAATCAATATAAAGCAGAAGCGCGGTTTTTACGCGGATGGTTTTACTGGCAATTAATAAAACAATTTGGCCCGGTTGTAAAAGTAACTGAACCATTAAGTTTAAATGATGATTTCAATAAGTATCCAAGATCATCTTTTGACGATTGTAAGGACTATGTTAACCAGTTGATGGATCAGGCATCGGTAAATTTACCAGCCCAATGGCCCTCAACCAGTAATTATGGCCGCCCAACTAAAGGTGCATGTTTGGCGGTAAAAGCACAACTTGCCTTATGGGCAGCAAGTCCTTTATGGAATGGTAATCCTGCGTTTTCCTCTTTTAAAAACCAGGACGGCACACAACTGGCACCCACAGTGTATGATGGCGGTAAATGGAAAATTGCAGCAGATGCTGCAAAGGCYGTAATTGATCTTGGTTCATATAAGTTATTTACCAATATTGATAACGGAGGCACCCAGTTTGACCCTTATTTATCTGTGAGAGATCTTTTCTTAACTAACTGGAACAGCGAAATCATATTTTCAAGAAATTCCTGGAGTTATTGGGGTTATACGAAATGCGTATCGCCGGGTCCTGGGGGCTATAGCATGTACAATGCTACCCAAAACGTTGTGGATGCATTTTATATGAATAATGGCAGAACCATTGATGACCCAATGTCTGGATACACAGCAACCAATTTTGCACAGAGTAATGGTAATAAATATTGGGAACATAGCAAGGGGCAATGGAATATGTATGCAAAYCGCGAACCCCGGTTTTATGCCTATATCCAATATAATGCCCGCCCGGTGCTACCTGCGCCAACTGTTGATGATAAAAACTTTTATTCGTCAACCGCTAATATTGATGGAACAGGCAGGGTAGAGTTTTATTATAATGGCAAAGCAGGTGCAAAGGCAAGTGGCGCCAGTAACAATATTACAGGGTATGATGTGCTGAAAAATGTAAACCCTGCCGATAACATAAGGCTGGATGCTGCCAATTACAGGCCTTTTATACTGATAAGGTATGCGGAAATATTGCTGGATTATGTAGAAGCTTTGAATGAATATGATCCATCTAATCAAAACATTGTCCTTTACCTTGATCAGATCAGGAGCAGAGCCGGTTTGCCCGGTATAGAAACTGTGTACCCTGGTGCTGTTGGAAATAAGGACGTAATGCGAAAATACATTTTACGGGAAAGACAAGTAGAACTGTGTTTTGAAAGCGACAGATACTATACCCTGGTGAGACGATTATTATTAGGTGCTGATGTAAATCAAACTATTTATGGCCTTAATGTAAATACGGACGATCAGGGCCAGGGGTTTTCGTTTACAGGTTTTTATAATAGAACGCTTTTTCAAAAAAGAGTATGGAACAATAAAATGTACCTGTTCCCGATTTCGCAATACCAAATAGACCGCGACAGGGCATTGGTGCAAAATCCGGGTTGGTAACGGAAGTTTTATTGACCTAAAAGCAATAAAGAATTTGTAAGAAATAAATAATTAACAAGTAATTATTCAAATGAAAACATTCATAAATATAATGGCAAAAAGTATAAATCAATACTTACCTGCCGGTGTGCTTTTTATAATGATCGCTTTTATAAGTTGTAAAAAAGAAAAATCCCCTGCACATAATTCCGATTCACCTATCAGCATTAATACATTACTTCCGGCGCAAGGTGGCGGGGGAACAGAAGTACTGATTACAGGTACTAATTTTTCAACTGACACATCGCAAATCGCTGTTACCCTGAATGGGTTAAAGCTTAAAATTATTGGTGCCAATACTACGCAAATGATTGTAGTGATTCCCAAAAAGGCGGGTTCGGGGCCTATTGTTGTAACTATAGGAAAAGGAACCGCAACAAGCACAAGTAATTTTACTTACCAATATACCAGAACCGTTACTACACTGGCAGGCTCTGGCAAAGCCGGCTTTGCCAATGGCCAGGGAACTGATGCCATGTTTGATTTTAGCAGTCAAGGCTGGTACAGGAGCAAGGGTATAGTTGTTGATGACAATTTTAATATTTACGTAGCTGATCCCGGTAATCATTGTATCAGAAAAATTGATACAGACGGTAATGTAACTACCCTTGCCGGTAATCCTCAGTTGGGTGGAGGTTATGCAGATGGTAAAGGGGGCGCGGCACAATTTTCGATACCTTATGACGTAACTGTTGATGCCCAGGGCAATGTATATTCTGTTGATCCTGGGAATTGGGATATCCGCAAAATAAGCCCTGATGGGACTGCTACTACCTGGGCATGGGCAAATCAGGAGCCCTGGAGCGTAGCTGTTGATAGAACTACCGGCTATGTTTATTATTGCGGTCTTCACAATCCGGGGAATATTTACCAGGTATCAGCGCAATGGACTACCAATCAAGTTGTGTCAGGGCTTAATAGTCCTGCAGGTATCGCATTTGATAAAACAGGTAATCTATATGCCTCAATTAGTGGAGATCAGGTTATCGAAAAATTCACAGCTGGCACATGGCACGGCAGCATTATTGCCGGGAAGTTAGGCGTTGCCGGTTATGTAAACGGGGGGGCTGCAGTAGCAACGTTTGCTAATCCATTTGGCATCGCGGTTGATAATAATAACAATATTTATGTAGCAGGTAACGGAACAGGCTATAGTAACAATCCCGACGAAAGTATCCGCTATATACAAGCCAAAACTTTTGACGTAAGCACATTTGCCGGAAGTGGTACTGCAGGTTACGCTGATGCAATTGGGGAATCTGCACTTTTTAGTGCGCCAGGTGGCGTTACTGTTGATAAAAATGGTACTGTGTATGTATTGGATAAGATCAATAACCGGATAAGGAAAATAGTTTCAGAATAAAGGCATTCCGCATACTGAAATTGCCTTTTATAATTAATGCTGTTAGATCTCCGATCATCTATCCCAACAAGTGTCTTTTTACTGTTCAGGAGCCAGTGTGCATGATAGTTTATAATTTGTATGGTACCTCGTAGCAGATGTGTTTCTGCTACGGGACTATACATTGCGCCCTTAAGTGTCAATAAACATTAGTAAATGAAAGGCAGCAAGTATTTCTTAATTAAAACAAATTGTAATGAAACTTTATATCAATATTTTGTTAATGTGTTTTTTTGCCATGCAAACCTTTGCCTGCAGCAAAAAAACTGCAGGCAATAATGTAATGCCTGTGGGTAATACCCATATTTATTATGTAGCCGTTAATGGAGCCGAGGCTAATACAGGTGCAATTAATGCTCCTTTCCAAACCATCAATACCGCGTTGAGCCATGCTGTGCCTGGTGATACCATTATGGTTAGAGGTGGTACTTATTATGAAAAAGTAGTGTTCCCCAAGTCGGGAATAATGGGTAAGTCGATTACAGTAAAAGCATACCCTGGCGAAAAGCCTGTGATAGATGGAAGCAAAATAATAGTTTCGGGCTGGATGTCGTTGGTTACGATAAGTAATGTAAGGTATATATCGCTGGATGGCTTTGATATCTGTAACCTTACAAGTGCAACTTTTAACACCGATCCTGAGGGTATAGCCATTAACGGCGACTCGCATGATATTACCATTAAAAACTGCAATATATATAACATAAAAAGCAATGCGTCATTGTCTGATTGGCGAAGCGGCCACGCTATATTGGTAATAGGTAATGGAGCCACAGCAATTAGCAACCTGGTTATTACCGGATGCACCGTGCATGATACCCAAACAGGGACAAGCGAAAATGTAACGTTGGCCGGCAATATAGATGGTTTCATTTTTAGTCATAATAAAGTATACGATACAGAAAACATCGGGATAATTGTTGCCGGTGGGGATAACCTCAATAAAGGTGGAGCAGTTGCTTCCAATTATGCCCGTAACGGGGTGATAAGCGATAATGAGTTTCACGATAATACCATGACCAGAACCCCCGAAACCTGGGGGCCAGATAGATATGGAGCCATTTCCATTTACGTTTGCGGTGGCGCTAACACCATTATCGAAAGAAACAAAGTGTACAACAGCGACCGCGGGATTGGACTGGTGAGCGAAAGCAACGTTTATGCAACCAAAACCACTATTGTAAGAAATAATTTTGTATATAACTGTTATCGTACCGGCATATACATGGGCGATTATTTAAACTATACATCCGGCGGAACTAAAAATTGTTCTGTGGTGAATAATACGTTGTATCAGAATGATAGGGTTGTAGGGGCATTTGGAGAGATAGAAGGGGAGATAAGGCTTACGGAGCATTGCGATAGCAACGTGATAAAGAACAATATTGTATATGCCAGGCCGGTTGATGTATTTATTCATAAGTACTCCTCAACAGGAAACAACAATATTATCGATAACAATTTATACTACACTACAGGTACACCGCAGTGGATCTGGAACAGCACCAATGGCACTCCATATACTAATTTAATTGCCTGGAGGGCAGCCAGCGGTAATGATGTTAATTCATCAAATGGTGCCAACCCTCTTTTGCGGAGCACATCACTTCCTGATCTTCACATACAATCATCCTCGCCTGCAAAAAATTCCGGACAGGTAATTTCCGCTGGTATAAATGGTACTACAGATATTGATGGGACTGCTCGTATTGTGAACAATAAAATAAGTAAGGGCGCACAGCAGTAAGGTTTTTCTTTAATTAAAACAAAAGATAATGAAACTTAATTTAAATGTTTTTTTAATGCTTGGTTTTGTTGCACAGGTATTTGGTTGCAGCAAAAAAAACACCAACGGCGTTGTAACACCCTCCGGTGGCGTTCATATCTATTATGTATCTGTAAATGGCTTAGAATCGAACAAGGGAACAATTGACGCTCCCTTTCAAACCATTAATACCGCGCTAAGCCATACAGTACCCGGTGATACCGTAATGGTAAGGGGTGGCGTATACAGTGAAAAAGTGGTATTCCCTAAGTCGGGCGTAATGGATAAGTACATTACGTTAAAGGCTTATCATGGCGAAAAACCTATTATTGATGGCAGTGCTTTTAATGTTAATGGCCGCGAGGCTCTGATAACCATTGATAAGGCTAAGTTTATAGTAGTGGATGGTTTTGAAATACGCAACCTTAAAACTGCAACCGGCGATCCCAAAGCCATTATGGTTGAAGGTGGCTCTGATTATATTACCATAAAAAATAACACTATATATGGAATTGATTACACCCAGCTTCCGCTTAATGGAGGAGGGAATGCCATACTGATCATTGGAAATACTACAGACCCGGTAACTAATATTACTGTTACCGGGAATACCATACATGATTGTAAAACCGGCTATGGTGAAAACCTAACTATTAACGGCTATGTTGACGGATTCACCATCAGCAACAATACCATATATAATGCCCAAAATATTGGCATTGACGCGGCCGGTGGTTATTCGGCCAATGCAGACCCTGCACTCAATTATGCCCGCAATGGCGTTATCAGCGGTAACACCCTCTATAATATTGAAAGCAAAAGGGGGCCGCTTGGCGGGCACGGCGCTATAGGTATTTATGTAGATGGCGGCAGAAATGTGGTAGTGGAAAAAAACAAGGTATCCGTTACAGACAGGGGGATTGGCGCGGTAAGCGAAACCAATGGGTTCCCTACCGATCATGTTACGGTAAGGAATAACCTGGTATTTAACTGCTGGTGTTCTGGTATTTATATGGGCGGGTATTTAAACTATACAGGTGGTGGCACAAGCAATTCGGCCATTGTGAATAATACCTTGTATAACAACAACCAGGCCCTGGGTGCTTTTGGCGAAATAGAAGGAGAGATCAGTATCAGGGAGGATTGTACCAATAATGTTATAAAAAATAACATTATTTATGGAGGAGCATCAGATATGTTTATTCATAAATATACTGCAAAAGGATCTGGTAATATCATCGATTACAATCTATACTACACAACAGGCGCTGCACAATGGACATGGAACGGTGTTTCCTATTCCGATTATAATTCATGGAAGACAGCCATTGGCGGCGATGCCAATTCAACAAATAACGTAGACCCTTTATTAATAAATATATCCAATCCTGATTTTCATTTGCAATCATCTTCAGTAGCCAAAAACAGCGGGCAGGTAATATCTGATGCGGTTAACGGTACTACTGATTTTGATGGTAACGGACGTATTGTAAATAAGCAAATAAGTAAAGGTGCTTTTCAATGATAAATCATCATGCTATAAATGGAATGTGCCCTCCTTGCCTCGGATTGAGGTTTCGAAATCCGGTGTTTTGGACTAAATAGATAATACTCATTGTTTTAATCTTGATTACAAAATGGAAAAGATTCCCACAATTAAAGAGATAGCTAAGCGCTTAAAAGTAAGTGCTTCAACAGTGTCCAGGGCCCTTCAAGGTCACCCGAGTATTGGCTTGGTGACCACTATGCGGGTTAATAAGGTGGCAAACGAATTAAATTATGAGCGGAATAAAACTGCTATATTTTTTAAGCAGCGAAAAACATTTACTATTGGTGTTATTCTTCCTGATTTTTCTGAAGCTTTTTTTTCTTCGGCACTTAGCGCGATAGAAGATTACGCCAGCAAAAAGAACTATAACGTTTTTATAGGGCAGTCATTAGAAAACCCCGATAAGGAAAAACGTATCCTGGAAACCATGAAAAACCATCGGTTAGATGGTATTATCATATCCATAAGCAAAAATACCACGGATTATGAAGTGTTTGACCAATTGAAAAAATATAATATCCCTGTTGTGTTTTTTGACCGTATTCCTGGTATAGAAGATATTCATTACTCGGCTTGTAATCTTCAATCGGGAATGTTACAGGCCATTGACTGTTTAATAGAAAAAGGCCATCGTAATATTGGGTTAATTAATGGTCCATCGCAACTGATTGCAAGTAAAGAGCGCCTGGATGCTTATAAAAAGGGGCTTAACGAGCATCAGATAGATATAAATACTCAACTGATTGTTTCTTCCGATTTGTCATCTGAGCAAAATTACCGAGCTATGCAGCAACTATTATCCTTAAAAGAAAGACCGACGGCTATCATTGCTTTTAATGATTATGTAGCACGTGACGCTATGTCTTTGATGAAAAACAACAATCTGGTTGTTAACCGCGATATAAGCTTTATTAGTTTTGCCAATTCACCTATTTGGAGCTTTATGGATAATTCGCCACTTGCCTCCATTGAACAATTTCCCCGAAAACAAGGTGTAAAAGCAGCAGAAATACTTTTCAATCTAATTGACCATCGCATTGACGAAGCACCATCAACTC
>NZ_JBFUJG010000133.1:0-13298 GCF_056401495.1 Mucilaginibacter sp. P4_E8 | reverse complement strand
TAGCCATTCAGTATAATGATGAGTTAAGGCTTTATTACGAAAGGAAAGTCAACGTCGAGAAGAAGAATAAAATGAGTGTCATAAACGCTGTAAGAAATAAACTTGTACAACGTATTTTCTCCTGTGTAAGACAAAATAGAAAATATGAAAAAAATTATCTCAAATTAGTTGCTTAGATCATAGAAATCGAGGAACGAAGCAATCTCTATGCTATACAGGGTGAATAGGCATTATCGTAGAGCGCTCAATTGGCGCTAAGGCTGTTACTTTTGTCTTGATACAAAAGTAACCAAAAGATCAAGTCAGCAGAAATGCTTCTTTACGCACGAGGCCCTTACCCTGCAAATCTGTCAGAACCACGGGCTGCTTAATTTTGCCTCCACTTCGTTCGCTCGTAGCCATCGCTTCAGGCAAAATTGCTAATGCCCCTGCAACCGCACAAAGCCACCAGGTTCTGCCTGCTTTCGGCCGAAGCTTATCTGCTGACGGGGAGAATGGGGGTAAAGGTTGAGTGATGTTAGTGTTGGCTGTCATGCTAAGCTTGTCGAAGCATAGCGGGCAAAGGCCTCTCCACGCGAGTCTTCGACAGGCTCAGAGGAAAGGTCTTTCTTATTTGTCATCCTGAGTTATAAAATCCGGGAACTCTGAAGGGGAAATGACGTTACTAAAGGGGTTGTCAATGCTGAGCCTGTCGAAGCATGGCGGGCAAAGGTTTATCCACGCCCCATCGGGGCATCGTGTTAATAGTAATATTGAAATAAATATCGGCTCCATAGGAGCTTCCTTTAAGGTTATTGACAATTGATCAGGAAGCTCCTATGGAGCTAATGCTCTGATATTATTATCCTATAAACACGATACCCCGATGGGGTTTACTGTTGATGAAAACAAACAAGTCATGGGTAGGAACGAAGGATCTATTCGTAAACAGGCATCTCGTCTAACAGACCTTTCACTACGTTATTCACGACGTGTTTTAGTACAATAATTACATTGCGAGCGCAGCGCGGCAATCTCATCATGCAGGTTACACAAGTAAAGTTCGTTACTTGTCTTATGAGATTGCCGCGCTGCGCTCACAATGACAACATATTATATGAATCAGTTAAAGCCCAGGATGACAAATCTTTTTCCCTTACTTCAACAGCCTTGCCGCAACCCCTTCATTAGTGATCTTAACCGGCTTGATATTGCCATCGGCATCAAAGTACATTTTATCAATACACATTACGCGGTGGTTTGCATCGGTTTCGGTTAACGGACGGCGGTGGTATACAATATACCATTCATCGGTACCCGGTACATTGATCACGGAGTGATGGCCCGCGCCGGTGGCAATGCTGGCATCCTGTTTCAGGATGGTGCCAATGCGTTTAAACGGCCCGAATGGTGTATCGCCAATGGCATAGGCTACGCGGTAATCGGGACCGGTCCAGCCGCCCTCGCTCCACATAAAATAATATTTGCCATTGCGTTTAAACATTACCGGGCCTTCCACATAGCCTTCGGGGGTTATCTTTTTATAGGTTACACCATCCTCAAATGGTACAACGCCGGTAAAGTCGTTTTTTAGTTTTACAATATTGCATTGCCCCCAGCCGCCGTATATCATGTAATACTGACCGTCATCGTCTTTAAAAACAAACTGGTCGATAGGCTGGGCTTTGTTAATGATCTGGTCAATAAGCGGTTTGCCCAGGTAATCCTTAAACGGACCGCCGGGATTATCGCTTACGGCAACACCTATGCCGCCTTTTTCATTGTTGTTCTGGATATCATTGGCTCCGAAGAACAAATAATACTTGCCGTCTTTTTCGGTAACTGCTGGTGCCCATAAGGCCCGCCTTACCCACTTAACACCGCTGGTATCAACAATATGGCTGTGTTTGGTCCAATGCACCAGGTCGGGCGATGAAAAGGCATCCATAAATACCTGCTCATTATATTTGGCAGAGTATGTTGGATATAACCAATATTGTTTATGGAATATTTTGGCTTCCGGATCGGCATACCATCCTTCAACAACCGGGTTGCCTGATGTTTTTTTGTCCTGCGCAAAAGCATTAACGGAGGGTGCAGCAAGCGCGGCACCCAATATCACCTTTAAAAGCAGCTTTTTAGTGATGCCCTTCATTTGTTATTAAGTTGTTCTTTTGGGTTTCTTTTTGTTAAAGCGCCTGTTGGGCTTGTTTTTAGCATCGGTACGGTCATGCTGCTGAACGGGGTGTGGCTGTATAGAGGCCAGCTCATCAGGCAAACCTACCAGGCGGATAGGTTTTTCAATCAGTTGCTCAATATTTTTAAGCTTACGCTCGTCACGATGATTAACAAAGGTTATGGCTGTACCGGTAGTTGCGGCGCGTGCTGTACGGCCAATACGGTGTATATAATCTTCCGGATCGCCCGGAACATCATAATTGATAACCAGGTCTATCCCCTCCACATCAATACCGCGCGACAAGGCATCGGTACCAATAATAACAGGTAGTTGTTTGTTTTTAAATTTCAGCAATATCTCTTCCCGCTCTTTTTGCTCCAGATCGGAGTGAAAAGCATTGGCATTAATTTTTATGGCCTTAAGCTCTTTGTATAATGATTTTACGATCTCTTTTCTCGATGCAAAAATAATAGTGCTCGCATAGGCCGAATCGCGCAGGATAAGCTGAAGTAAAGGTGTTTTTTGTTGGTCATGCAGGCGGTAGATCTGCTGATCAATACCTACAGCAGGTTGCGAAATGGCAATATTGATTTGTTGCGGCTCTTTCAGAATGGCTTTGGCCAGCGAGCGAATACGCCCTGGCATGGTTGCCGAAAACAATAGCGTTTGCCTGGTTTTAGGCAGGTAGCTGATGATCTTCATAATATCGTCAGAGAAACCCATGTCAAGCATGCGGTCGGCCTCATCCAATATCAGGTGGGTTAAGTGATTAAGCTTTAAAACGCCCGATGTAAGGTGGGCTATTAACCGGCCTGGTGTGGCAATTATAATATTTACATTATTCTGGATACCCCTGCGTTGCTGCTCGTAAGCCATGCCGTCGCCCCCGCCAAATACCGCTAAAGAGCTTACGCCTGTAAAATAGGCTAATCCTTCAACCTGCTGGTCAATTTGCTGGGCCAGTTCACGGGTTGGCGCTAAAACAAGCGCGCTGGTATGGTGTTTGGGTGTACTGCTGATATGGTTTAAGACAGGCAGTAAATAAGCGCCCGTTTTACCGGTGCCGGTTTGTGCGCAGGCAATAAGATCCTGTCCGTTTAAAACAACCGGGATGGCCATTTCCTGTATAGGCGTAGGAGTGGTAAACCCCATACTTTGTATGCCTTCGAATAATTGTTCGTTGAAATTAAAATCCTGAAACGTCACTATATGTTGCTGGTAAATTATGCAAGGTATGAAAATTTGTTGTTTAAATAGCAATTAAACAGGATAGTAGGTGTGGAAGCGGTTACGCGCCCTAACATCGCTACGTTTGTCTTTCCTCTTTTCGGCTTCGCCGGGAAGAGGGCGCTCTGTTTGCACGCGTTGCAACGATAGGTGTTGGGAAGAAGAAAATTCCCAAAAAAATTGTCATTTCGATAGAGCTCGGGCGGCAAGAGCATGGGGGCGAAAGAGAAATCTTCTACGCAATACAAAACTTTAATTGCAAATCTCATAAGATTTCTCCTCGTACCTCGTTCGAAATGACAACGTTTTTATTTCTTCCCAACACCTATCGTTGCAAGTGAGCGCAAGCAGTTGGTTATAAGCTTCTAAAAATCGGAATTGCATTTTTTTGCTATCTTTAATTTAACCTTAAAACGTATAAAAATGAAAACAAAAACTATTTTGCTCCTCTTATTTTTCGGACTTTCTTTAAGTTGCCTGCAAGCTCAAACAAAAGATGTTCCCCAGGTAAAAAAGGGCATGTTCAAAGTAACCGTCCTTTACCCAAATGGAGAGGGAAAAACATTTGACATGGACTATTATACCCAGAAACATATGCCCCTGATGGCGAAGTTTTTTAACCTGAAAATTTACGCTATTGATAAAGGAATATCAGGCAGAGCGACTAATGAGCCTGCTCCGTTTCTGGCAATTGGTTATTTGTATTTTGACAAGCTTTCTGATTACGAGAACGCCCGTGCACTGCATGCGGATGAAATCAAAGCTGATTTTCCTAAGTACACCAATACCACCCCACTTATTCAGATCAGCGAAGTGATTCAATGACATTCCCAAAACGATGGATAATAGAGACTAACGCCTTGTGTTTTAATAGCACAGGGCGTTTGTCTGTTTTACATCCTGGAGATAATTGATACTAAGAATGTATATAACTCTTTAAATGCTCAATGGTTTCTAACTGCGAAAGTATGGTTTCAGTAACCAGGTCATTGATAGATATGATACCGCTTAAGCTATCATCAATAAATACAGGCAAATAGCGGATGTTGTTTTCGCTCATGATCTGCATACAGGTTTCAATTGTGTTTTGGGGGATTATACGTGGCAGCCCGGTGCTCATGATCTCCCTTACAAGGGTTTCATGCGATGATTTTCCTTTCAGGATAACTTTCCTGGCGTAATCCCTTTCGGTAAGCAGGCCAACATATTCATCGTCTTCCATAACTACTACCGAGCCGATGTTTTTATCTGCCATTAATTTTAATGCATCTAAAACAGACGTATCAGCATCAATGGTAATTACGTTAACGCCTTTGCGCGCAAGGATATTTGAAACTTTTATCATGATACATAGGTTAAATTGGAGGATTGGCTTTGATCAAATATAACAAAACAGAATTAAAAACCAAACGCTGCGTAAACTATAAATATCAACAATACAGCCGTTTAATATTTTTGCACCCCGCTAAAAACTTAAATTAACCCCTCATAGCTTTTACGTTTGCTTGACACGGAATATGCCACTTAAAAAAGAATAATATCTAATATTGCCAGCGCAATTGTTAACAGTATTTTAACATAATTAGTGTTAACAGCAATTGATTTTAATTCATTTATACCGGTCGAATGATCCGCATCAAATTGGTCTCCCTTTTACCCCTGAAAGCAGTGTTAAAGAACGCTGTCCCTTATATAAAATTTACTGCTGCTTTAAACCTAATTTTCTGCATGTTTTGCCTTGTTTTGCCTGGCGAATTAATGGCCCGCAGTATAACACCAAAACAATCCTATACGGCAGCTGCCGATACCCTTGCTGATTCAGTGCTACTCAAAAAGCGCCTGATCAATAATGCATTTGATGATATTTTTATGCAAAACTTAAAGGTATCAGAGGGAGGTAATGATTATTTTAACAAGGTAAAAACCCAGCTAACGGCCGATTTGGCTCCTAACTTTGTTTTGTTCAGCACGCCCAAGTCCCGTTTCTATGCTGTATTTACGGCAAGGGTTAAACTGCGTTTGCTGGCTACAAGGGGTGCGCCGGTAAAGTCGCCAAGTTTTATGCCGGGGGCAACGGTGTTTTACAGGCTAAATGAAGATACCTACAATCCTAAATTCCTATCGTTTGGGTACTCGCACCACTCCAATGGCGTAAGGGGGCCATCTTTAAATCCCGATGGCAGCTTTAACCGCGATAGCGGAAAATTTACCACCAACTTTTACACGTTAACTTATTATACGGGGAAACGTATAGACAAAGAGGGTCTCATTATTAACCGGTACGATAACCTTGCCCTTGAAGTACACGCCGGCTTATTTGGCCTGGGCGTATCTGAAGGGCTAAAAGACCATTATGGTTTTATAAGGGTTAATGGCAGCCGCATGTATAATTTTGCCAAAGCGTATGATGATCCGTTAGAAAAAGGTAAAAAAACCTATAAAAACTGGCAGCGCATCCGGTTCGATTTTGCTTACATTGCCGATAAGTATGATAATTACTCGGCCATAGATCTTAAAAAACGACTTAACGTAAGCCTCAGGTATTATTATCAGTTCCCTTTTATGCCTGGCGCTGCCCTGATGTTTGGTGGCGGCTACCGCGGGCAGGATGATTATAACCAATTTTTTGAGGATAGCTATGGTTATATAACCATAGGCCTGGCATCGAGCCTGTCGTTTGATTTTCATAAACATTAAGCCCAAAAAGCACCATAATTTTATATAACCACATTTTTACATTGCTCCCCATAGCTATTTGTAATTTATTTTTCATATAATCGTTTTAGCATTGAAAAAAAGCGGATATATTTAACCCAACCTAATGGTTATATCTTAACTAATTCTAAAACATTTATGATGAAAAAGATCTTTTTGGGCCTTCTGGCTGTCCCTGCCCTGCATTTTGCGGTATCGGCACAAACCAAAGGCTACCAGTCGTTATTTGACGGTAAAACAACTACCGGCTGGCACACTTATTTAAAAACCGGCGCGGGCGCATGGAAAGTTGTTGACGGTGCGTTGCAGCTTGATCCCAATGCCGAAGGCCAAGGCGACCTGGTTACCGACAATGAATACGAAAATTACGAATTGAAAATTGATTGGAAAATTTCTAACACCGGTAACAGCGGGATCATTTTTGGCGTTCATGAAGATCCTAAATTTAAGGAAACCTATGAAACAGGTGTTGAAATGCAGGTGCTTGATAATAAAAATGCCACTGATAACAAAAAAGCCAACCATCTTGCAGGTTCCTTATATGATATGAAAGCCCCTTCGGCAGATGTTGCAAAGCCGGCCGGTGAGTGGAATTCAGTAGTGCTGCGTAAAAAAGATGGCCATCTTACATTTTGGTTAAACGGCACCAAGATCGTTGAAACAGAGATGGGCGGCAGCGAATGGAAAGAAATGCTAAATAACAGCAAGTTTAAAACCTGGACAGATTTTGCAAAATACCCTAAGGGCCATATTGCACTGCAGGATCATAACCATGAGGTGGCATTCCGCAACATTTCTATTAAGCAACTATAATAATTTTAAACATTAATATGTTTAACGCATAGGGTTAAATATATTTATACCATAAAACTAAATTAATGCAGATGCATTACATTGCGTAGGCATTTTTCTTCTCTTACAGAAGATACATTTAATATCATATGAGCGATCTACAAATCAAAAAATCCACAACTACTTACGACGTAGTAATTGTTGGATCAGGTGCCGGTGGTGGTATGGCTGGTTATGTTTTAGCCAATGCCGGTGTAAAAGTGTTAATGCTGGAGGCGGGTGCATACTTTGATCCGGCTAAAGATTCACAGCAATTAAAATGGCCCTGGGAATCACCGCGCCGTGGCGCAGGAACTACCCGCCCCTTTGGCGATTTTGACGCCGCTTATGGCGGCTGGGAACTGGACGGTGAGCCTTATACCACCAAAGATAAAACCGAGTTTTTCTGGTTCCGTTCACGTATGCTGGGTGGCCGTACTAACCACTGGGGGCGTATTTCGCTGCGTATGGGGCCTCATGACTTCAAGAGCAGGGATGGTCTTACAGACGATTGGCCAATAACCTATGATGACGTGAAACCATATTATGATAAGGTTGACCGTTTAATTGGTGTTTATGGTTCAAAAGAAGGTTTGGAGAATGAGCCCGATGGTATCTTTTTGCCTCCGCCAAAACCAAGGCTTAATGAGCTTTATATTGTTAAGGGCGCCAGAAAGGCGGGTGTGAAAATTATACCTGGTCGTGGCGCGGTTTTGACCGAAGCTTTGCCTAATAACAAAGATCGTGGCGCCTGTTTCTTTTGTGGCCAGTGTGGTCGCAGCTGTAAAATTTATGGCGATTTCTCGGCATCATCATGTTTGGTAATACCGGCTATTAAAACCGGCAACTTAAAGGTAATTACCAATGCCATGGTTAGGGAAGTGATCACCAATAAAGAAGGTTTGGCTACCGGTGTATCATACATTAATAAAGACGATATGCAGGAGTACCAGGTAAATGCCAAAACGGTAATACTTGGTGCCAGCGCGGGCGAGTCGGCCAGGATCCTGCTTAATTCAAAATCGGCAGAACATCCGGGCGGATTGGCTAACAGCAGTGGTGTTGTAGGCCGGTACCTGCATGACTCAACCGGATCAAGCGCGGGTGGTTTCCTTCCGCAATTGCTTGATCGTAAGCGTTACAATGAAGATGGTGCAGGCAGTGTGCACATCTACTCACCATGGTGGCTTGATAATAAAAAACTCGATTTTCCGCGCGGTTACCATATTGAATATGGCGGCGGTTTACATATGCCTTCGTATGGCTTTGGCCACGGGATCCAAAATATGAATGGTATGGTGCCGGATCGCGATGGTAAAACGAAAGAAGCCGGCGGTTATGGCGCGTCATTAAAAGATGATTACCGTCGTTTTTATGGTACCCAGTTTGGTATGGCTGGTCGTGGTACCGCCATTGCCCGTTATGACAACTATTGCGAAATAGATCCTGACGTGGTTGATAAATATGGTATCCCGGTATTACGTTTTCACTATAAATGGGCTGATGACGAGATAAAACAAGCCAAGCACATGCAGGAAACTTTCCAGGAAATTATGCATAATATGGGCGCGATTTACGGTGGTCCGCAAGGCCCTGAAACCAATTACGGTTTGGAAGCTCCCGGAAAGATCATCCACGAAGTGGGTACCATCCGCATGGGCGACGATCCTAAAAAATCGGCCTTAAATAAATGGTGCCAGGCGCATGACTGTAAAAATCTTTTTGTAGTCGATGCCGCTCCGTTTGTTCAGCAGGGCGATAAAAATGCTACCTGGACAATCCTGGCCATGTCCATGCGTACCGCGGAATATATTTTACAGGAAAGAAAAAAATTAAACGTTTAACAAGCCACCTATAGCAATTTATTATGAACAGACGTGACTCCCTTAAAGCATTAGGCTTAAGCACACTTTCAGCAGGATTATTACTGGAAGCCTGTAAAACCGACAATAAAAAAGCAGCCGAAGAAGCTGTACCAACCACCGGAGCAGAAGCCGGACGCCAGCCCTTTGAAGTTGAGCGGGATAAAAAACTAAATGCAGACAAGTTTTTTACAGCAGCCGAAATGGCTACAATAACCCTGCTTGCTGATATTATTATCCCTAAGGATGAAAAATCAGGTAGCGCATCAGACGCTAAAGTGCCCGATTTTATTGAATTTATTGTAAAAGACATACCCGACCATCAAACCCCAATGCGGGGAGGTTTACGCTGGCTGGATATGCAATGCTTAAATCGTTTTGGTAAAACTTTTACCGATAGCTCTAAAGCGCAGCAGATAGAACTGGTAGACATGATAGCCTATCCTAAAAAAGCCAAACCTGAAATGGCTCAAGGCGTTGCTTTTTTTAACCGCATGCGCGATTTAACCGCTTCGGGCTTTTTCACCAGCGAAATAGGTGTTAAAGATGTTGGCTATGCTGGTAATGCTCCAAACAAGTGGACAGGTGTACCTGCCGATGTGTTGAAGCATTATGGCATGGAAAATGTATAAGTAATTGTATCCATATGTTTTTAACGCGTCTGCGGGGTCAAACCAGCAGGCGCGTTTGTTTTTTATATCTAACCGTATACCGTTAATTTAAAAATGTATTGAGCACAATACAAGGCGTAAAGCCCTGATAATTAACTGAAAAGAAATCAAAATTAACCGAATTATCATTATTTTGTCAATTAGTGACATGTTCGTATACCATTTTGCTCATTTTAAACGTTTATCTACTTTGTAGGTTCACACCTGCAAATAGTGATAAGGTTTAGGTTTAAAGCCCCCAAGCAGCGAGTGCAAGGGGGCTTTTATTTTAAGTCGGATTTACAGTGCACCGCTCTTCACATAAAAATGCTTTATTTTGCTGCTTGAATACTTAAAAGGCTGTCCGTTGGTTAAGCTTTATTTGGTATTGATTTTAAAACCTGCAAATGAGCGATCTGAAAAAAGAATTGTATGCCCAGTGTGTAAGTTATGTGCGTAAAAGCATGGATGCCGCTGAATTAGGTATAAAAGAGGCGCAAAAAGCATCAAATGATGATACCAAAAGCAGCGCAGGCGATAAGTACGAAACCGGCCGCGCCATGATGCAGCAGGAAACCAACCGTAATCTGGCCCAACTTAACGAAGCCAATAAACTCATGGTAGCCCTTAACAGGATCAGTGTTGCCGGCACAGCCACTAAAGCCGAAACAGGCAGTGTAATTATTACCAATAATGGAAATTTTTATCTGGCCATCAGCGCGGGCAGCTTAATGGTTGATGGTAAAACCTATTTCGCGGTTTCTCCGGGTTCGCCGGTGGGTTTGATGCTGGCTGGTAAAGCAATTGGGGAAAATTTTACCCTTAATGGGAAGCTGTACATCATTGAATCGGTAAATTAAATTGATTTTTCCCGGTTTTTGTAACCAAATCAAGCGCGCTTTGTAACAATAATCAACATTATTTTGTTTTAATTAAAGGTTATTTTAACTAATAAAAAAAATAAAAATGTTCATTCACAAATTCTTGCAGTAATCATCGAATATCTATTACTATATTTGATGTTAACAAAAGATGGCAAGTAAACTAATCTTGCTCATTATAAATTAAAGATTGATGAACATATTCGTAGGAAGCCTTCCTTTTCAATTAGAGGAAGCCGATTTAAAAGAGCTTTTTGAAGCGTATGGTGAAGTAAGCACCGTAAAATTAATTATTGACAGAGAATCTGGAAGAAGCAAAGGTTTCGGATTTGTTGAAATGCCTGATGATGAAGCTGCTCAGTCTGCTATTACCGGCTTAAATGGCTCTGAAGTTAAAGGCAGATCGATAGCGGTAAGCCAGGCAGAAGAAAAGAAACCGAATGATCGCAGAGGCGGTGGTGGTGGTTATGGTGGCAACCGTGGCGGCGGTGGCGGCTATGGCGGCGGTAACCGTAGCGGTGGTGGCGGCGGCTACTCAAAAGATAATAACAGAGGTGGCGGCGGTGGTGGCCGTTGGTAAAATATAAACTAAAATAAAACACCGGCTAAGTATTGCCCGGTGTTTTATTTTTAATTATAGATCCTATTATCGGTTTTTCGGGGCATTACCAGCGGCGGGTTTTTTACCGGCAAGGCTGTGCTTTATCAAAAAAAATCGAATTGCTTAGTAGTTTGCTATTAATTTCTGTAGCAAATCACTTTAAACATATATCTTCTCCCTTGTTTTAACGAACATTCATGTTGCCGGTTTCTTACTGGTTCAATTTGCTGTCGGGTGTCTCTTGCCTGATATAGCCCTCATTCTTAATCTGGTTTCTGATTAACACACTTTCCATACATTTATTTGACTGCATAGTTTGCCATTGGCATTGTAAAACATTGTTTACGTATTATCCTTTTTAATAAAAATGCCTAACTTAACATCATATTAAGCCTATTATTTATGGAAAATGAAAAAACCTGTACCGGGCCCGAAAATGAGCTGGATGTAAAGGATAGCTCACGGAGGAATTTCCTTAAACAATCGTCATTGCTAACCGCAGTGGCCCTTACACCGGGGGCGGCAGTAAAGGCAGCCGCTATGCATGTTGATGAGAAGATAGCGGCAGCTTTTGAAAAAATGCCTTTAAAAATGGAGGTTAACGGCAAACAACACAATCTTTCGGTTGAACCCCGGTCAACGCTGCTGGATATATTACGTGAGCAGCTTGACCTAACGGGTACTAAAAAGGGCTGTGACTATGGGCAATGCGGCGCCTGTACCGTGCATGTGGATGGCATCCGGGTAAATTCCTGTTTAACATTGGGGGTTATGATGAATGGTAAAAAGATCACCACCATTGAAGGTTTAGCCAAAGGCGACCAGTTACACCCCATGCAGGAAGCTTTTATAAAACACGATGGCTTTCAATGCGGTTACTGTACCCCCGGCCAGATCATGTCGGCAGTGGCTTGCATACGCGAAGGACATGCCGGTTCAGAAACCGAGATAAGAGAATATATGAGTGGTAATATTTGCCGTTGCGGGGCTTACCCCAATATAGTGAACGCTATACAGGAAGTAAAAGATGGAGGGCAAACCGTATGAAACAGTTTCAATATGTTCGTGCGGCCACACAGCAAGCCGTACTTGACGTAATAAACAAACCCGGTACAAAAATAATAGCAGGCGGCACCAACCTGGTCGATCTGATGAAACGCGGGGTAACTGCGCCCGATAAGCTGGTTGATATAACCCATTTGCCGCTTAAAAGTATAACAGCAACCAAAAACGGATTACATATAGGGGCGTTGGCCCTGAACAGTGTGGTATCAGAAAACAAACTGGTTGCCGATAAATACCCGCTTTTGGCCATGGCGCTTAAAGCGGGCGCATCGCCGCAATTGCGTAACATGGCTACCGTAGGTGGTAACATGATGCAACGCACCCGCTGCACTTATTTTTATGATACTGCCATGCCTTGCAATAAGCGCGTTCCGGGTTCGGGTTGCGGGGCGTATGAAGGTGTAAACCGGATGCATGCCATATTTGGTACCAGTACGCAATGTATAGCTGTACACCCCAGCGATATGTGCGTTGGCCTTGCCGCGTTGGATGCCGTGGTGATAATTGCCGGTAAAAAAGGCGAGCGCCGTTTACCATTTACTGAATTTCACCGCCTGCCCGGCGACCATCCCGAAACAGATAACCACCTTGCTCCCGACGAGATGATTGTAGCTGTGGAAATACCGGATAACAACTTTGCCAAAAACAGCTATTACCTAAAGGTGCGCGACAGGCAGTCGTACGCGTTTGCACTGGTATCGGTTGCCGCGGCTTTAGATATTGAAAATGGTGTTATACGCCATGCCCGCCTGGCAATGGGCGGTGTAGCGCATAAACCATGGCGCTTGTTTGATGCCGAAAAATCGCTCATTGGCAAACGGGTATCTGAAGAGAGCTTTCAGCAGGCGGCACAGCTGGCCATGCAGGGAGCTAAAGGTTTCGGCTATAATTCGTTTAAATTAAAATTGGCCCCGGCCAGTATTACCGAAGCATTAAAACATGCATCGGGCTTAGTTTAATATCGGGTAAGGGAACTGGCCGTTACACCTGAGAAGGTGATGGCATAAAAAGCTATTACACGTCATTGCTGTAAAGGTCAGATAATTCGAGGACAAGAATAGCTAAATTAAGAGCTATGCGCATCAACACGAACGACCTCACCCTGAAACGGAATTACTTGCAGACCTATCGTTTTCTAATAAAGGATTATGAGCAGGTCAAGCAAGGGCTTCATCCAAGCTTTAAACTGGCCAAAGAGTTCTATGAGTTTCATCACACCGACCGCCGAAGCTTCCTGAAGTATTACAACCGGTATAAACAATCCGGTAACGAAGAAGAACCGGTATAAACAATCCGGTAACGAAGAAG
>NZ_JBFUJG010000132.1:0-13327 GCF_056401495.1 Mucilaginibacter sp. P4_E8 | reverse complement strand
TCATTAGCTTAAGACTATTGAACTAAGTTTGGCTTTTCATTATGATATTTATAATACCTGCACTAATTTATTATAAATATCAAATATTATATATTGCTAAAACGATATTTATTAATCATAAACTTTTTGCCTATGTAGAAATCGTTCTATTCTAAAATCGAACCCGGCGAAAATGAACCGGAGAATACGCTCATATTCTTCCGGTCCGGAATTAATTGTCAAATAACTGGAAAAGCGGTTGCAATGCTTTAAGGAAGTTACCATTAACAATCAATATTTAAATATATGTATAAAAAGATTACACCCAATCTTTTAAAAGAAAATCTTATAAAGATAAACGCTGTTTTGATTATACTGTTTGCATTTTTACAGCCCGTGCATGCAAGTTACAGCAACATAAAACCGCAGCTTAACAAGCTTGCCGAAGTACCTGTGAAAATTTCAGGTACCGTAGTTGACGAAAAAGGCTTACCCTTGCCTGGTGTAAGTGTTTATGAAAAAAAATCACATAAAGGAACAGCAACAGATATCAATGGTAAATTTACCATTACTGCCGAACCTGGATCAACCCTTGTTTTCGCATTTGTTGGTTACACTAATCAGGAAGTTGTAGTTGGTAGCCAAACCACAATAACAATTAAACTGATGCCCTCAACTAACATCCTGAATGAGGTAGTAGCAATTGGTTATCAAACAGTACGCAAAAGCGACTTTACAGGCGCCATTGCCAGCGTTAAGGCGGAAGAACTGAATTTAACTGCGCCAACCGTAGGCCAGGCGCTTGTTGGTAAAGTAGCCGGCGTTCAGGTAGCGCAAATTAGCGGTTCACCTTACTCTACCACTAAAATTAACGTACGCGGTGTTGGCTCATTCCTTGCCAGCTCAGACCCGCTTTATGTAATTGATGGTTACGCAGCTGGTAACGATTTGTTCATCAACCCCGATGATATTGAATCAATTGATGTATTGAAAGATGCGGCATCGGCAGCTATTTATGGTTCAAGGGCAGCAGGTGGTGTTGTGCTCATTACAACCAAGCATGGTTCAAAAGAGAATAGCAAAGGCAAGTTTGAATATGATGCCCAGGTTGGCATTAACCAATTAGCAAAAAAAGTTGATCTTTTAAATTCTGATCAGTTTGCGCAATTGGTAATAGATGGCCGTAACAATTCATACCATGACCTTTGGATAACTACAGGCCATACCTGGAATGATGCCATGTACTCTGACCCTAATGATGTACGTATTAAAAACGTAGGTAACGCTGGTTCGGTAAGTGTTCCACCGTACTTATATAACTTTCAAACACAGTCGCTTATTCACCAAACTGTTAATACCGACTGGCAGAATGAATTATACCGGAATGCTTTAATGCAAAGCCATAATCTTTCGTTCTCGGGTAATTCAAATGGGACAAGGTATTATTTCAGTACCGGTTACCAGGATCAGCCGGGTATTATGCTGGGTACAGGACAGAAAAAAATTAACTTTCGTGCCAATGTAGATGGCCAGATTGGTAAAAGGCTTAAAGTAGGTGCAAATATAGCATTTACTCAAACCACCAACCAAGAATCGCAGGATGGCCGTTGGGATCACAGCCCTGCATTTGGCGCATTGATATATATGCCGTTCTTTCCGGCTTATAACCCTGATGGTAGTATTGCTACAAACGTAGCCGCTTCACAATCAAATGCTTATGCTTATCAGTCAATTGAAAACCCGATAGCTACTGCAACACTAATTAAGATAAACCGTGTAGGCGACAGGGGTACTTATAATGTGCATGCCAACTATTCTATTTGGGATGGCCTTTCATTCAACGCCAACCTGGGTATGCAAACCTATGCCGAAAACTATAACTATTATTTGCCTACCAATATCAGTAATGGTGTAAACCCACCGGGTTCGCCTCAATCAATACAGGCGGCAAAAGCCATACGCCAAACCATTGATTATCGCGACCAGTTAGGTGAGTTTACCCTGAACTATACCAAACAGTTAGGTAAAAACCATTTTGACGGCCTGGTGGGTTATACCGCTCAAAAAACCACCAATAACGTACTTACTTTACAGGGTATAGGTTTTCAGAACGATAATATACCTAACCTAACCGGCGCCAATCCAGCTCAAATAACGCAGATTACACCAAAGAGCGCCCAAATTGAAGGTGTACAGCCAACCGGAGATGATACCTATACATTATTGTCATACCTGGCCAGGGTAAATTATAATTATGACAGTAAATACTTTTTATCTGCTTCATTCCGTACAGACGGATCCTCACGTTTCGGGGCTAATTCCAGGTATGCGAATTTTCCATCAGTATCCGCAGGCTGGAACTTGTCTGACGAATCTTTTTACCATGGCTGGTTTGGCGATCAATCAACCGTTAAGTTACGTGCCAGCTGGGGCTTAAGCGGTAATAATAATATTGGTAATTATACTTCACAGCGGGTATTTAACCCACCATCAAACGTGGTATTTGGTGGCCCCGGGGCTACAGCGCCTGCGCTTACCGCTGGTAATATCGCCGATGAAGGGTTAACCTGGGAATCAACCTCGCAATATAACTTTGGTGCTGACTTAGGTTTACTTAAAGGTCGCCTTTTCCTTATTGTCAATTATTACCTTAGTCATTCTTATAATCTGTTAATTAACGCGCCAATATCTGCTATTTCAGGGAGTCAAACTATCACTACCAATTTGGGACCTGACTCCAAAATAAGCAATAAAGGGTTTGATTTTCAGGTTGACAGTAAGATAATAGCCCATAAAGACTTTACTTTAAATTTAAGCGGTAACATATCTATAAACCGCAATAAAGTATTGAACCTGGGTAGTAACAATACCATTATTAGTGCGGGAGCTGAACGGTCATACTTAACCAGCATTACTCAGGCAGGGCAACCTGTGGGTATGTTTTATGGTTATAAAGTTGCCGGTATGGTTACCCAGGCCGATCTTGCTAATATAGCTACAGACAAAGCCAACTATAATGCGGCTACACAATCTTACCCGGCAGGTTATAAAATTAAAGGCCCGCCTATTTCTACATTTTCAGGCACTCCGATACAAGCCGGTGATCTTTATTTTAAAGATGTTAATGGCGATGGTATAATTAATGCCAAGGATGCAGGTATTATCGGTACGCCGTATGCCAAGTTTACTTATGGTTTTGCTATAAACGCAACTTACAAAGGCTTCTATTTCAGCTCAGCATTTGCAGGTTCTTATGGCAACCAGATAGTTGACGGACAGGATTATTACCTATACAACATGGAAGGCTCGGGTAACCAGTATGCAGATGTTGCCGGTCGTTACCGCAATGCCGCCGATCCGGGTCAGGGAAGTGTTTATCGTGCATCACGCGGTAGTACCCAAAGTAACAGCACCAGGTTATCAACCTTTTATTTACAGAGTGGGTCTTTTTTAAGGAATACCAATATGACATTGGGCTATACACTTAAATCAGATTTTATAAGCCGCAACCTGGGTTTAGAGTCACTGAGAATATACGGTGCGGTTAACAATGGTTTTACCATTACTAAATATAAAGGCTATAACCCGGAGGTTAATTATAATTATACCTATAGCGGTTCACAAAATACAAACCTTACCCCAGGTATTGATTATGGTGTTTACCCGCTGGTACGTTCATATAATTTGGGTGTTAAAGCTACTTTTTAATTAAAAACTAATTCTGAAGCAAATGAAGAATATAAATATAAAGTTATTTTGCCTGGTAGCGTTATTAGCGCTGGGTTCATGCAAAAAGGACTTTTTAGAACAAAGCAACCCTGATGCTGTAGCTATAAGCAAATCTTTTAAAACCGAAAATGATGTATTGTTAGCGGTTAATGGTTGTTATTCGCTATTAAGGAGCGGTAATACCATAGGCGAGGGCAGTGACCTGTGGACCGACCAACGTGCTGATGATACCGGTACAAACGATAATCAATCAAACGCCGGCGAACCTTTTGGGTTCAATAACTTTTCATTGATACCTACCAATAGCTATTTGTACACACATTGGAGCGCTATGTATGCAGTTATAGCCAACTGTAATATAGTATTATCAAATATTGATAAGGTAACTTTTGCAAAACCTGAAACTAAACAGAAATACAAAGCCGAGGCTGAATTTATACGTGCCTTGATATATTTTCACATGGTTAGGGAATGGGGAGATGTGCCATTAGTTACCCAGCAATTTTCAAATCCAGACGAGGTTGCAGCGAGTACAAAACGTGACCCGCAGGCAGCAGTGTACGCGCAGATAGTTACCGACCTGAAGGACGCAGCCAGTAGTCCGTTACCGGCTACACAAGCCACAGGCACTATTGGTCGTATATCATTGGCAGCTGTAAATACTTTATTAGGACAAGTGTATTTAACCATGGCTACCACGCTCGATGCAGCTAATAAAACAACAAACCTGAATAGCGCGTTAACAAGTCTTACTGCTGCTTACAATGCTAAAACATTCGGCAAGTTAAAGGATATTCCTTATACCGATGTATTTGATGTAACTAAAAAATCTGCCTGTCCTGAACTTATCTGGCAGATAGTGAATATCCAGGGCGATCCTGTTTACTCTTCAGGTATAGCTGCCAGCAGCCAGGCCAAAGGCGAAACCATTAACTCTCTAAAAACATCAGGTGGGGCAGGTTATAATGTAACCCATGACCTCGTGAATGATTATGAAGCTAATGATCCCCGTGGTGCATTTTCCATCAAATTTGCTAATGATGCTACTGTTAAAGATTGGTTTGTAACCAAGTTCAGAGATGCAAGTTCCGGAGCAGGTACAAACGGTTACGGAGGTAACGACTGGATACTGATGCGTTATGCCGATGTGATCCTGATGCTTGCTGAAGTAAATATGTATTTAGGTAATAACACTGCTGCTATTCAGTATCTTGACATGGTGCGCGACAGAGCCGGTATGCCAACTTATGAAGTATCGTCACAAGATCCTGCTTACAGTTCCAAATACTCAACGCTTAAACTGGCTATTTTACATGAACGCCGTGTAGAATTGGCTTTTGAACACCACAGGTTGTTTGATTTGCTGAGAACTTTTACCACTGATGAACTGGTGGCATATTTCCACGCTAAAAACCAGGCAGATTTTGGTTCGGCGTTGTTAACTAATTTCACTACCAAGGACAGGTTTTTCCCTATTCCTTTCAATGAAACTAAGTTAAATCCAGCTAAAATGTATCAGAACCCTGGCTATTAATCAATAGCCATATAATAATAAAAAAGGAGGGCCCGCAACAGGTCCTCCTTTTTTGTTTACTTATTTTAGCTATGAATGAAACCTGAGGCCGTCCAGTGCCTTATCTACTTTTTTGTTTGGCCCATAAACAATTACGCCAACCAGGTCAAGCTCGTCATCTGTATGGCTACCTATTTCTGTAAGGTTTTGTTCTTCGTTCTTAGTGCCGAACTGTGCATGGGTATAAATACCAATATTTAGTTCCCTGTCTTTGGCCCGTGTAAAGGCGCGTTTTATCTGGTCGTCAGTATCTGCTTTGTAAACCAGTATAGGATGCTTAAAAAACGGCAGGTATGTTGATCCTGATGCGCTAACCAGTGATTTTCCATGCGTTTCTGGAAACTTGATGGCTACGGAGCTTGCCAAAAAAGCGGTGACATTTAACTTTTGCCAGCTTTGCAAATCGTCTTTAATGACGATAGCGATCTTATTATCGTACATAAATTTAATTATTGTTTAAAGATAGTTCCATTTGAATATTACAACGTTCATAAGGTGTAGTATGCCCCGCCACTTTGCGGAAGCCTAACTTATGGTATAAATTAATGGCTGGTTTTAAAATGGTGTTGCTTTCCAGGTAAATTTTATGTGCACCAAGCAACCTTGCTTTTTCTAAAATAGCGGTTCCTAATAACCAACCTATATTTTTACCCTGCACAGCGGGCGATACAGCCATCTTGGCCAGTTCAAAATCATATTCAGGATCGTCCATTTTAATTAAGGCGCAAACGCCAACGGGGTCATCATTATATAAAGCAACCAATATATGCCCGCCTTTTTTCAGGATATAACCCTGCGGATCATCCAGCGATTTGTGGTCAGCTTCTTCCATTTTAAACCATTTGGTTATCCACTGTTCATTCAGCTGCTTAAAGGCCTGGTGGTGTTTGGGTTCATAATCAGTGATCTTTACTTTGTGGCTCTCTCTTTCTTTTCGTTGTTCGCTTACCCGTTGCAACAGTGTTTTTTGCTCCAGTAAAAACTCCCATTCTTCAATAGCCTTCCAAAGGTCGTTCCTGGTTTGGGCCGATAGTTGCTCTATGGCCTGGTTAACATCTGTATACTGGTCGGCTATTTTTTTGGTTATGACTTTCCCTTTGGCAGCCAGGCTGACCATGTTTCTGCGTCCATCGTCTTTATCCTTCTTTTCGGCCACCAGGCCATGTTCAGACATTTCACTGATTATCTTACTAACCGAAGGGTGGGAGTGGCCTATTTCCTTAGCTATGTTTGTTATGGTTTTAGCCTCACCCTGTGACAGTACATAAAAAACCGGGAACCATTTAGGGTTCATATCAATATCATACAGTTTGTATATGCGGGCAGCATCCTCTGTAATCTTTTCGGTAAGCATTCTTAGCCGGCTGCCTATTGCCAATTTTCCAACCTGATTAAAAAAATCCATATTTAAAATACAATTACGTAATTGATTACGCAAATGTATGAATTCATCTTTTTTAAAATGGATACAGGGGAGATAAAATAGAATTATAACCTAAAGCTGACAATTAAGGTAAGATACTTAAGGACATGAATGGAGTTGATGATTAGTACATCTTTTATCATCTAATCGTAAGTTAAAAAGATGATTAAAACAATTTATTTAGATACAAAAGAACAGGCTGTTAGCATATTGTTTTACACCTTTGTTAATTAACTCCCTTAAAGATTAATTGGTGTTTAAACAACTGTTATACAGTCAGTTAAAATTACGTAAAAATACGTGAGTATTCTTTAGTTTTTTAGTAGAAGTACGCACATTAATTAATAATTAAGCCCCTACTTTTACCCTCATAATAATTATCCCTTGCAATTATTATACACCTCTGTTTTATGTGTCCCTTACATAAACCAGAACCTTAACCAATAAACTTATATAAATGATAGATCAGGTTTTAACATTCTTGAATTCGCAACTGGATACGTATTTGCGGCAGAAACTGGATCCATCCAACGGCAGTTCATTTATACAGTTAGCTAACATTGCCTGGAACGATACCGAAACCTCGGGTGGGGGTAATGGTAACACCCCATCAAATGCTTTTATAACATTGGTAAATATAGAAGAGGACCGGATCAGCAAATCACCAGAAAATTATGTACGTCAGGATAATAATCTTATATATAAGAACCCGAAGATATACCTTAACCTGTATGCCCTGTTCGCGGTAAACCTGTCGTCCTATCCAGAATCATTAAAACGGCTTTCATTTATAATCCAGTTTTTTCAATACCAAAATGTATTTACGCCATTGGGCTCACCCGGTTTACCCGCCGGAGTCGAAAAACTGGTCCTTGATCTGAATACATTATCGTTTCAGGATATGAATAACTTATGGGGAATACTCGGTTCCAAATATTTACCATCAGTAATGTATAAAATAAGGATGATCAGTATCAGCGAAGAGTTTTCACAAGGCAACGCACCATTGCTGCATGAAATTATTGTTAACGATAAAACTGTGCAAACGTTATGATAGATATCAATTTCGGAAACTTGTTTGCTATCGAACTGCTGCATAGTTACTACAAAGATCAGCTTTGTCCCGATTTTAATATTTCAGCATCAGCCGAAACTGTAAAAGTTATAAATGGTCACAATGTGATCGTTAAGCAACAGGATAATCAACTATTTGCAGGAGTACATTGTGATGGTAATGTAAACCCGTTAAAACCATTTACAACGATAGATGAAGGTACGCAGTTTACTTTTTTCATGAAACTGAATAATCCTTTGTTCTTTAATTTCACCAATTTACCATCAACTGTTCCCGGTAAAATTTACTATTTCACTAACAGGAATAATAATGTAGCTAACGGGAAAAGCTTCTTGTCGTCAAAAATAGATACTTATAAAAACACCAATACCTACATTCCCGGCGATCTGGCAACAAATACACCGGGTATGGTATACCGGGCAATAGGAAGCAGTGATCCTTTACACAAGTTCGGTCTTACCGATACCAATCATTGGATGAAAGTTGATAATAATCAATACTTGTCTGAAAAAGATGCTTTGCAATGGCTGCCATCCTTATCAACATATCAGCTGGGGTCTTTGCAGCCATCAGCCATTATAGCAGTCATGAGTTATAATACTGCTACGGCTACCTACAACAAATCTGTAATATCAAATACCATAACCTTTACCAACCCTGTTGCGTCGTTTAAACTTGATCTGAGCATTTTACAACCCGGCAAATATTCATTAACAGTTAATGGAAAGCAGCAATGGATTTATATAAATGATGAGTTGAATGGTAACAACGCTTTTGCGGTGATTGATATATTTCATGAAGCTGCGCCCGCCTCATGTAAGCTATTGGATGGAAGCGGACATCTGGTTACCCCGTCGCCAAAATATTCTATTAATTTTTTAAGTCGTGCAACTATCTGGAAGTATATCCTGGCAARCAATAAATCAGGGAATATAAGTGATACGGCAAACTTATATCAATTTGCCAATCCGGCTGGTGTCATTACCTCGCTTACACCTATACCATTGAGTAATAAGGCATTGAATTTAAAATTAACATTTCCGTTAAACAACCAGGAATTTTCTCCCATAGCTTGTGCAGACCCGCAACGGCTGGTCACTATTAAGAAGGGGACAGATACATATCCTTGTTCAGAGATCTTTTTAAACTTTTAACAAAAACCGATAAATATGTCACAAATAAACGAAAGCACAATTAAAACTCCAGGGGTTTATGTGAATGAAATTCCATCCTTTCCGCCATCTATTGCACAGGTGGCCACAGCCGTTCCGGTATTCATCGGATACACGCAGGATGCAACAAAAAATGGTAAAACCGTAGTGAACCAGGCCGTACGCATTTCGTCGCTGGTACAGTACGCACAGTATTTTGGTGCCGATTTTCCTGATCTTACCGCTAATGTATCGCTCAAGGCAGATAACAGCGTTGATACAGTGAATATATCGCCCAAATACCAGTTGTACAATGCCGTAAGGATGTTTTATGACAATGGAGGCGTTAACTGTTATATTATTTCTGTAGGGAAATATTACAGCAACGGCTCAGTGGCTATTACTGACTTTATTGAGGCCGGTAAGGTAAAATGCTTTGAAGTTCTGCGTAAAGAGGATGAGCCAACGCTCATCGTTATTCCTGATGCTATTTCTTTCGGCTCTGCTGATTTTAATAACCTGGCAACAACATCGCTTAAATTATGTGCAGAGCTACAAGACAGGTTTACAATATTAGACATACTTAATGGTGATAAAGAAAGAAGCTTTGACAATACAGATGTAGTAACCGTTTTCAGAAACGGGATAGGTTCTGCCAATCTTAACTATGGTGCCGCTTATTATCCATGGCTGCGTTCAAGTTTGTCTTATGGTTTTTCATACCAGAACATCCAGATACAAAAAAGTGGCGCTCCTGTGGCTTTTAAAACCATTATCCCCAATAATCCATTTATAACACAATTAGACAGGGCAATTCTGGATTTAAAAACCCGTATTAACAAATTTATTGATGTACCAGCCTTTATTGCTCCCTTTAATGTAGCCCCATACAACACGGTGGGTATAAAATCGGCTTATGGTTTAATACCTCTTACCAATAACAAAGCCGAATTGACGCTCAGATTTTCATATATCAAACATATAATATTGGGTTTTGTAGCCCTTAATAGTACCCTGGTTGATGTTGATCCAACGCATGTTTTTGGCGGGCGTACTACTAAAGATATTCACTCGGATTATATCCGGGCAGGTGCTACAGCGGCTGATATTTCGTCAATGGATCAATTAATACGTGAATTGGTGGTGCTGGATGAAAGTTTCCCTGGCGGTGCCGTTGGCGCGGCGCTTCAAGCCGAATTTAATCCGCCTTTCCTGAACGCTAACATTCCTGTTGATCCTAATGCTTATGGTTCGCCTGTACCTGCTGATATATCCAGCGCGGTAAGATTTATAAGGGCTCGTGTTAATAACCTGTATTCAGATGTAATTAATACCGTAACTGGCTTTGTAAACGAAGTGAACTTACGCGTAAAAAGCCTGGAAATTCAGTTAAATGATTCAAACGCTACTTATAACAACATTACTGTTGCTATTAAAAACCAGGGTATTGTAGTACCGCCAAGTGGTGCTATCGCGGGAATTTATGCAGCTGTTGATGGTACACGGGGTGTTTGGAAAGCGCCTGCAAACGTAAGTGTTAATGGCATAATTGAGCCTTTGGTGAATATTGATGATAATATCCAGCAGGACCTGAATATTGATACTGATGCAGGAAAATCAATAAATGCCATTCGCGCCTTTACCGGTAAGGGTATTTTGGTTTGGGGTGCACGTACACTTGACGGTAACAGCAACGATTGGCGGTACATATCTGTTCGCCGTTTCTATATCATGGTTGAGGAGTCGGTAAAAAAGGCTGCCATGCAATTTGTGTTTGAGCCTAATGATGGCAATACCTGGGTACGCATACGTGCCATGATCGAAAACTACCTGACCAATCTTTGGAGATTAGGAGCCCTTGCAGGCCCCAAACCAGAGCAGGCATTTTATGTAAAAGTAGGCCTGGGACAAACCATGACCTTTGATGATATACTTAACGGTAAAATGATCATTGAGATAGGTATGGCACCAGTACGCCCGGCTGAATTTATCATCCTGCGCTTTTCACAGATCCAGCAACAAGCTTAACATTATTGTTTATTAAAAATTAATTATCAATCAATCTAAAACTTRAATATTATGGCTAATTACCCACTTCCGAAATTCCATTTTAGTGTTGACTGGGGCGGCACACGCATCGGTTTCACTGACGTAAGCGGACTTGATATAACGAACGATGTAATTGAATATCGTGATGGCGCAAGCCCTGAGTATCATAAAATTAAGATGCCCGGACAACGTAAATTCAGCAACATTACCTTAAAACGTGGCGTTTTTAAATCAGACAACGAGTTTTACAGCTGGTTCAACACTATCAATATGAACACGGTTGACCGACGTGATATTACCATCAGCCTGCTCGATGAATTATTGGCCCCGGTTGTTGTATGGAAAGTTAAAAACGCATGGCCAACCAAAGTTACATCAACCGATTTGAAAGCTGATGGTAATGATGTGGCTATTGAAACACTTGAACTGGCCCACGAAGGCTTTACCATACAAAACGACTAATTATGTTTGATTATCCTTTTACCGGGTTCCACTTTTTGGTGGTGTTTGAAATATTTCCGCAGGTACCTAATGATTTTCGTTTTCAGAATGTTACAGGTTTAAGCGTTGATGTTGATCTGGATACCTACAAAGAGGGTGGTGAGAACCGTTTTGTTCACCGTTTACCCGGGCGTAACAAATATGCCGACCTGGTTTTAAAACGCGGGATGACATTGGTATCAGGTGTAACCGCATGGTGCCTTGATTCTATCGAGAACTTCAATTATCAGCCTACCAACATGTTGATATCGCTTTTAAACGAAGATCATTTACCGGTATCATCATGGTACATAGCCAACGCAATCCCCATTAAATATGCTATTTCAGAATTTAATGCGGAACAAAACCAGATAGTTATTGAGTCAATAACCTTGCGGTATGAGTATTACAAAACCCTAAATCTGTCGGCCGCTGTAGCGGGAGCTATTGGGGCCGCGGCCGATCTGTTTGGCGGAGCCAGTGCGAGTGCGAGCATTTCGGTAGGATAACCTGTATATTTTGATAAGCAAGTTTAAAAATAAAATCAATGCCAGTAGAGATACGCGAATTGCAAATTACAACTACGGTGCAGGAAGGCGGTGGTACATCATCGTCGTCACCAGCCCCGGCTGCCGGCAATGAAGATATTATTGCCAAATGTGTTGAGCAGGTATTGGAAATTTTAAAAGAAAAAACTGAACGATGAGCCTGGGCGAATTAAAAAAGATGAAGCTGGTTGCCTATACGGATGTCAGCTTCGGTACCAAAGTCAACGGATTGGAATACGATGTATTGATCAATCCCGAATCGTACGCGCTTACTTATGGAACCGAGGTTAGTCAAAAAAGCACCCAGGGTTCAAGCGAGAGTATTACTTCGTTTAGTAAAAGATCGCCGCAATCGCTCACTTTCAAGTTTTTGTTTGATGGTACTGGTGTAATAAAAAGGGGTGGAGGAGGATTATTGTCAGGTTTAGCTGTACCGGGTTTGCCGGCGGATAAACCCAATGTGGTTGAAGATTTTGAAAAGTTTAAAAGCGTGGTTTATGACTACGATGGTACAACGCACATGCCGCGTTATGTACAACTGCAATGGGGGCCGCTGCTCTACAATTGCCAGATGACCCGCATGACGCTGACCTTTAAACTATTTAACCCTGATGGTTCGCCTTTACGTGCGGAGGCTGATTGCACATTTAATGGTGTGATTGACGAAGTAAAGCTGGCTACCATTGAAAATCGACAGTCGCCTGATCTTACACACATCCGTACCGTAAAGCTGGGCGATACGCTCCCTTTGCTGTGTTACCGCGAATATGGTAACAGCAAATACTATTACCAGATTGCTCAGTATAACGGGCTAACAGATTTTAAACGATTAACACCGGGAATGAAACTCATATTTCCTCCTATTGCAAAATAAACCATGGCACTAAGTCAAACCTTACCCGGAACACAAAATACAGATCTGGTTACCTTCACAGTTAAGGTAAACGGCAATGTATTGGGTGCAGCTTACCAAATGGTGTCGGTAAATTTTCATAAGGAAATAAATCGCATCCCTATGGCTAAGTTGATGATATATGACGGAGATGTTTCAAAACAGGATTTTCCGATAAGTAACGAATCGACCCTTGTACCCGGAGCCGAAATTGAAATAGCAGTAGGTTACCACTCAGATGAGACCACACTGTTTAACGGCATCATTTTAAGGCATAGTTTAAAAATAAGGGGTAATGGCTCGCCGGTTTTAATATTGGATTGCCGCGACAAAGCTGTAAAAATGACCGTTGCGCGTAAGAACAAATATTTCTATGATTCAAAAGATAGTGATGCGGCCAGTACTATTATTGGTACTTACGGGCTTGA